>QKDP01000284.1 GCA_003252055.1 Desulfobacter postgatei
CATAGACTTCATCAACAGTATTGCAATCTTCAGCTTTTTTCATCTGCACAGTCCATTTTCTAATCGTCTCAGCTAACAGAAGCTATCATGCTTTTTACACTAAAGGATAGGCTTTTTTTTAACCGGGAAAATGGGAATGCGCCCGTGGCACGTGGAGTTACCGGAAGATATGTTTCTCACGCAAAGAAAGTGCCTTTTGTATCTAACACACTAATTCGAATTGATGAACCTGACGATATGTGGTTCGACTTCGGTAATACGATTGAAGAGGCTTTGGACAATTTAAAAAAGACTTTACCATGAAATATACCCTAACATTTGACGACGGCATTGTTTATACCTCCCCGGATATCCGCAGAAAAGATCCGGGCTGGGCTTCCGAAGACGGGGCCAAGCGGGTGGGTATCCGTGAGCTGATACTCAAGATTCCGGGTGGGAAGGCGCTGATCCTCAAAGGATTCGAAGCATACAATTTCTTTGTCGAAGCCAGCCAGGCCTTGGGTGGCCGGGGCGCGAAGATCGACGCCTTTTGTTTCTGCGGGCGCTGGCGCGGGCATGTGGTTGTTTACCGGATTGATCTGAAAACCGGTAAAGTGATCAAGCGCCTGGCCCGGGATGGCCAGGAATATTTTGGATCTGCTACCCGTGGGTGGCGTATGGGCCTCATGGGTGAAAAAGCAGAGAGTGGCTTATGTCTTTTGCAATAACAGAGTGGAATTTGAATCCAAACCGGAATTGGTATGCCGTGATATCTGATTCCGGGTCCGGCATCCAGGTGGAACTGTATACCACCCAGGCAAATGCTGAGGCAGGCACAAACCTGGTGGCGTCCGGCACCGGTGCATACGGTGCAGGCACCCAGATCGCCCTGACCATGGATGATGCCGGAACGCCTGATATTACCCTTTTTAACGGCGATCTTGATTACCATATTGCGGTGACCGGCGGATCAGGGGATGCCCAAAAAATATTTCATATCGCCCCATTTGTGGACCTGGAAGAGATCAGCGACGGGATATACAAGTCCACAGCATTGATCCATGCCCGGGCACTGTATGAAATCAACAGGCACACCCATGTTGCAAAAGAGCGGTCCCTTAATCTGGCCGGGCCGTTTCCGGACATACCCGTGGGGAATGTCCTGCAGATCCAGTCCACCAGGCGTGACATGGATGTGCTGGCCACCGTTACAGAAACCGTAATCACCGGCACCCCGGACAGCATAACGGCCCAGGTGGAAACAGTAGAATACGTGGATATGGTATACAATGGTTGATGTTTTAAAGCAATTCAGCCCTGAACAGCAAACAGGCGTTTACGGCTACGGGGAGGTGGTTTCCGTGGGCTCCGGCGGGATCGTTAGCATCAGAACCACATCCGGGCTTGAGTTGTCTCTCCGGGACGCTGGCCAAGCTTACGCGGTTGGGGATCAGCTGGTGCTCGGCAAAAAAGACAAAAGTTTAAACAGCATTTTTATCATCCGCAAGATCGATAGAATATGCCGGTCAGCCGTGAACGTGGTTATCTCATATGATCAAGGGTAATAGGCATTACACCCAGACGCCCATGGAAATGATGGACAAAGGAAAACTAAGATAGAAAATCGACTTGATTAAGGGGTATCACCCTGATCCGTGAGGCAACACGGCCAGGGCGAATGGACTGAAATGAGCAGCCCAGACATCACAAATGACAATACCCCCAGCTCGGACCGAGCATTAGGGGTATAACAATCCGATGGAGAAAAGTCCATGAAAAGCCCTCTTGCCTACATTGGCGGCAAATCCAAATTATCCAAACAAATCATTCCATTAATCCCGCAACACCAGACATATTGCGAAGTTTTCTGCGGAGGGGCATGGATATTTTTTGGAAAACAACCATCAAAAACAGAAGTCATTAACGATTTTGACAGCGACCTGATCTCCTTTTATCGCGTTGTTCAGAATCACATGGAGGAATTTTTAAAACAGTTCAAATGGTGCCTGGCGTCCCGGGAGTGGTTTGAAGACTGGAAAAAGCAGCTGGGGGGGCGGGGTTTGACAGATATTCAAAAGGCAGCCCGCTACTACTATATCCAGCGCCTGGCTTATGGTGGCCGGGTAAGAAACCGCTCATACGGCACCCAAACAGATGGCCCCCCAAGGATAAACATTTTGCGCCTGGAAGAGGAGATGTCCGAAATTTATCTACGTCTGACAGGTGTCCACATTGAAAACCTGTCATGGGCAGACGTAATTGCAAAATACGACAGACCGGAAACTTTTTTTTATTGTGATCCCCCATACTATCTATGCCCGGATTACAAACATAACTTCATCCTGGACGATTTCATAGAACTGGCAGGCATCTTGAAAAACATCAAGGGGATGTTTATGCTCTCAATCAACGATCACCCAGACATCAGAAAGGTATTCAGCCAATTTATGCACAAAGAGGTCTCCTTATTATATACGATAGGCTCAAAAGGACCAACCCAAGCCAATGAACTCATATACTCAAATTACGAATTAAAAGAATATAAGGAGCCAACACTTTTCCCGGCACTTTTCGATTCAGAAAAATTTTAAAAATATGATATTATGTGCAAGAAAATCTGACATTACATGACGCGTTACAGGTATGATTGAACACTTTTTCTAAAATTATCCGACCACCATATATAGTGCCTGCTTTGAAACGCTAAGAATCAATTTAATTGGAGATTAACCATACCCATCCCCGATAGTCAAGCCATGCCGCCCGTTCCGTTGGCTGTGGATCTTTCTTGCACAATAAACAACACGCGCCAGTGATGGGGAAGCCTTATCCCAATTCGGTTAAGTCCCTCATGGCTTTCTCATAACACTCAGGGCAGTACCCGTGCGAAAAAGTAGCGTCAGGATGTTTGATCAAGTATTTCTCCACAGAATTCCAGTACCCATCTAAATCCCTGATTTTCTTGCAGCTTGCACAGATAGAGATCAACCCCCGAAGCGCATGAATCTCATCAAGATATGCTGTCAGTTTGGAATTTTTCTCGCACAGTTTCTCATTCGCTATTTCCAAGGTTGCATTGGCATCATTCAACGCTCTGGTACGCTGCGCCACCAATCTTTCAAGGCGCTCCTGGGTTTTCTTGGAGGATTGTAAGATAGTGAGTTTTTTAAGGCCCATTTCACCAATGAGCTGCGTTAGTTCGACCAGGAATGCCATGGTCTTTCTGACATGTTCTTCGCTGAATACGGGCACCCGATTCACAGCCTCGATATAGCTGTGCTCATCAAATCCAAATTCATGGGCCTGAACCCTGAAATAGTCAATATCTGGAGGTTTAAGAAAAAACTGTCCCGTGAAAAAATTCCCTACATGCTCGCCTCCCACAAAGACGGGAACGGCAACATCAACAAGACCATTCTTGCAGCGATACGTGTTGAACACCCTGCCTTTATCAAGTCGTCCTGCGAGAACAGTGTCGCTTTCCGTACATCTACTTGAAGAGCCCGGCTTTACACGATGAAACTTGGTGCAGATGTCTTGCCATCCGGTGGCAATGTGCACATTCCCTTCCAAATCAAGCAAGGCAGTAACTGTGCCGTTGAATTGCGTAAACCCCTCACAAATGCGTGTCAGAGTGGGAATGTCAAAAATCTCTGTAAATTGATAATCCATTTTAAAACTGCTCTTTTGTTGACAGACAAATCATTTCGCCCACTGGCATACTTACCGAATAAATCCCGGCCAAGTTCCCATGCCGTTTGTTTTTCCTGTTTCCCAATATTTTCAACAAAACTTTTCCGGATAAGCTCAGATTTTGTCAAATCAAGGTTTTTTGCCACGGCATTAACCTGCTGCTCAAGTATTGGATCAAGCCTTAATTCAATCATAATCCTACCTCCATAATACGGATAGTAATACAGGAAGTATTGTATATCAATTCCCATTCCAAAATCAAAAAGGCCTTTTCACCGTCCCCGGATTAGGCGTACACTCCAAATATTTTTTAACAGCTATTGAGCAATTGATGACGCCGCATCCTTTAATGAGAACATAAAATCACCTTTATACGGGAGAATATAATGTCCGAATCAGCAGTTGAACTCTTAGAAGAACAACTCAAACAGCTTCTTGGCGAGTCTGTTCCCGATCAGGCCGTTTATAACATTAATGCAGCCATGGAACTTGCCGGGATACTTGAAACCAAAGGTTTTACGTTTCAGTTAAAAGATATGTGCCCCAAAAGTATGACCGAAACCAACTGGCGTGCGACATTTTTAAAGGAAGAGCGGGTCTTTACAGCCGAAAATCCCCAATCATCGGTGGCCGTGTGCATGGCAGCCGTTGATGCGCTTGCCAGTCCTTTACCCGGGAATAAATAGGGTTTATAAGGTTGTGAGGATTGCAAATTTTTCTGCAACGCCGCAGGTGGGTGATTTTGCGTCCAAACACAGATCAGGATCTTTCCAGATCCAGAAGAGCCTGCTTAATATCAAGGCCGCCGGCAAATCCGGTTAATTTACCGTTTTTGCCGATCACACGGTGGCAGGGAATGATGATGGGTATGGGGTTACTCCTGTTGGCAAGGCCCACGGCCCGAAAGGCTTTGGGGTTGTCAATTCGTTCAGCGATCTCACCATAGGTGACCGTGGTCCCGTAAGGAATGGTTAAAAGCGCCTGCCAGACCTGCTTCTGGAAAGCCGTACCTTTGGGCTGCAGATCAAGGTTAAATTGTTTTAACCGGCCTTCAAAGTATTGCGTCAGCTGGGATACAGCCTCGGGAAAGATGGTGTTGTCCTCTATCCAGCCTTTCCCGGGTGCTTTTCTTTCACCTTTAACCGGGAAACGGATTATTTCAAGGGTTGTGCGGCCGGCCAGCATCAAAGGACCGATCTTTGAATTCATGTATATGTATTTCATTTTTAACCGCTTAAATTTTATCCTGTGATCAGCTCCCGGGCCTTGATTGCCAGTTTTTCCCTGAAAATTTTGGAGTTGTGCCGGATATCAACGGGGAATTTGTATTCAATGAAAATGTATTCAATACCAGCAGTCAAAGGATTTTTTTGAGCCAGGTCAGACAGTTCCTGAATAAATTGTTTTTCATCGGAAATTTTCTGACAGGGCTCCACAAACACCACAGGAATCTGACGGTTTTTAGGGCCGACGCCTGTGAGTGCACTGCGGTAGACCTTTTCATGATTGTTGAATATGGCTTCCACGGGGATGGTGAACAAAGTCTCTTTTCCGGTTTCAACCCGGTGGGCCTTTCTGCCGCAGAACCAGATTCTGCCCTTCGAATCCTTCCAGCCCAGATCCCCCATCCTGTGCCATACTTTGCCGTCCGGATCCCGTATTTTGGCCAGAAGATCAGCATTGGTATCGTTAAAATATTGTTCGGTAACAAGATCCGCTTTTACCGTTATTTCCCCCACCTGGTTTTCAGGCACTTCCAGGGCATCCTCGATCTGGGAGATGGGCTCGTCGGAAATTTTGATTAATTTTACTTGTGTATCTGCAATGGGCCGGCCCACACACATACCATAACCCTGCTCGGAAAGCTTTCCGGTTTCCGACAAAATCTCATGGGAACCGATGGATATGATGGGAACCGCTTCCGTGGCCCCGTACGGGGTATGGATCTGGCTATTATCGGACAGCATGGATGAAAACTGTTCAATATTAGCCGGACTGACAGGCGCGCCTGCGGATACCACCCGGCGCAATGACGGCAGTTTGATGCCGTTTTCTTTACCGTATTTTCCCACCCGGTTCAAAAGGGCTGGGGATGCAAACATATTGGTTACACCATGGTTTTCAATGGCCTCGATAATTTTTACGGGGTCTACCTGGGCCGGTTTTGTGGGGTCCATGTCCGGGATCACGGCAGTCATGCCCAGGGCCGGATCAAACAAGGCAAAAAGCGGAAAGGTGGGCAGGTCCACCTCATCGTACTCAATTTTAAAATGGGACTGAATCTGACGAATTTGGGCTTCAAAATTGCCATGGGTGTATATAACGCCCTTGGCAGGCCCTGTGGAGCCGGTAGTAAATACAATGGCTGCCGTCTCGTTCTCTGTGGTCTGTGCTAGTTTAAAAGATGCACCCGGGGACGTGTTCATCAGCTGATTCAGGGTGTATCCGCCCCAGAACCATTTTTTGCCCACGGTCACCCATCGTTTCACTGTTTTAAAAAATCCAGGGCGCAGGGTTCGAAGCACATGGGCCTTTTCAATACCGATAAAAGCCTTGGGCCGGCTTTGGGCAAGGCACTGCAGCATCCGGTCAATCCCCATGCCGGGATCCACCACCACGGGAACAGCCCCGACCTTGGACATGGCAAACACCGTAAGAAAAAAGTCCATGCCCGGGGTCACCATTAAAATGGTGCGGGTCCCCCGGCCAATGCCGATGCTGTCAAGCCCGGCTGCAAGGTTATCGGACTGCTGGTCAAGCTGGCGAAAGGTCAGTTGGCTGTAAAGGACCCGTCCGGCCTTATCCCGTGAGGCAGGGTAAACCACAGCCCGTTTGAACGGATAGATGTCAGCGGATTGTTTCAGGCCTTGGGCAATATTTGTATAGCGTGTCATAAAAACACCTTATCCCCAAAAAAATGTCAGGACAAAAAATTTTGAATCAATTCAAGGCAGGGGCCGGGCTTGTCTTCGAACAGGTAATGGCCGGCATCCTTAAATACATGGGCACAGGATTGGGGAAATCTGTTTTTAAATTCTTCAAGGAAATGAATATCAAAAACAAAATCCCGGGTTCCCCATAAAAACATGAGCTTTTCCGGGTCAAGGGCGCAAAGACCCTGATCCACTTTACGGACCCTGGCATAACTTCTGTCTTTAGTTGTTATCGGTATATCCTGAACAAATTTTAAGGTGGCAATGCGATTTTTCCAACTGTTGTATGGGGCAACAAGACCTTTTTTAACGGATTGGGACAGCCGGGTTTCTGAGGCAAGATACAAAGCGCCCCGGGCAAATATATTGGCGCCCAAAACAGCAGGTACGGCAAAGGGCGCAAGATATTTAATGGCCCAAAGCGCTGCCGGCAAGCGTTTGGAAGCCGGCAGAAAAAACCCCGAGGTGTTGGTGATTACAATTTTATCCACCCGGTCCAGGTGATCCAGGGCCCAGGCAAGCCCGATCATCCCGCCCCAGTCATGGACGATCAGCGACATCTTTTCATTGATATCCAGCCGGCGGATCAGGGCATCCAGGTCCGCCACCCGTTGATCCAGGGTGTAATCATAAGTTTTCGCTGACGGCTTGTCTGAAAAACCGCACCCAATGTGGTCCGGTGCAATGGTTCTGAAACGGCCGGATAAACCCGTGATCAGATGACGGAAATAAAAGGACCAGGTGGGGTTGCCGTGGACCATGAGCACAGGCGCGCCTTTACCCTGATCCACATAATGCATTTGATTCCCGTTGATCCAGGCATAACGGGGTTCAAAGGGATAAAGGTTCTCAAACCCTTTGGTAGATGTCAGCTGCCCGTTTATTGTTCTTGTTACCATTCCACCCCCAGAAAATAACAGTTAAGCCCGGAGCCCACCCCTACAAAGGCCACAAAATCGCCGGGCACAAAGAATCCGCGTTCATCGGCAATGGCCGCGGTAATCGGAAGGGACACGGAGCCCACATTCCCCAGGAAAGGAAAGGTGGAAAAATCCTTTTTCCGGTCAATTTTCATGGCAGAATAAAATTTATGGTGATGGCCCTCCCCCACCTGGTGGCCGACAAATTTATCCGGCTTATCCGCAGGCAAATTGAACTCTTTGCGGAACAAGTCATAGGTTTCCATAACCAGTTCCACGCCGTGGTCAAGCACTTTCTGGGCATTGGTACGCATGATCACCCTTGAATCCGTAGGCATACCCTTATGTTCAAATCCCCAGGAACAAAGCGCCCAGTGACGGATAGCATTGTTCACCACCCCGCCTTTGAGGGCATGGCGCGGGGTCGAAGATTTGCCCAGGGTCCCGTCGGTGAGCAAAATTGCCGCAGCCCCGGAGCCGCCGGTCATGGTGGCCACGGTCTCTTTGTAAAATTCAATGCTTTTGTGGGTGTTGATCTCTTCAATGGTGGCGTCCACAATCTGCCGGGCCGACTCACAGGAGACCACCAGTCCTGCTTTAATATGCCCGAGCTGGATCTCATTGGCCACATGAACCATGCCCGTAATCATGCCAAGGCAGGCAGATTTTACATCATATACATGGGCCCGCGGCCCCACCCCGATCTTGTCTGCCACCGCACAGGATGTGGCCGGTTCAAACCCGTCCTGGCACACCCCGCAAAAACACAGGGCCCCCAGTTCTTTGGGACTGATACCTGCTTCATCCAGGGCTCGCTTGCCTGCCACAGCCGCATGTTCGGCCAGGGTATGGTCCTCATCCCAGTACCGGCGTTCCCGGATGCCTGTCAAAGCCTCCAGCTGGCCCGGCACAAATCCCACAGCCTCAAAAAAAGGGGATAATTTTTCATCAATTTCCCGGCTGGTCACAATGTGGGGTGCCAGCTCATATCCAAAGGATTCAATAAACACCTTGTCGTACTTCATTTTTTCCTCCAGTACGCCTCAAGATCCCGGCGGGTCATTCCTTCCAGTTTCATTCCCATATCTTTGTAAAACACAATCTCAAGGTCATCTGAAAACATATGGGCATCCGCCGTGACAAAAGGCTGGGGTTCATATCCGATTGTTTTTATTTCAATGTCGTAAAGGGCTTTTTTCGTGGCGCGGGTCACAGGTCCTCGGCACTTCAGATCACTTTCGTTTTTCTCCAGCACATTATAACAGATGTCGTCATGGGGCAGGACCCAGCCCATGCGCTGGACAAAGACCCGCAGGGTATGGGCACAGCACTCATACATCAGGGTGCCCGGCATCACCATGTCATCAATGAAATGGCAGGTCAAAAACCAGTCATCAGGATGGATATCTGCCTGGGCAATGATCCGGCCCATGCCAAACCGTCCGCCCCCGGGGTCCAGGTCAAGAACCCGGTGGATCAGGCGCATGGGCCCGCCGGGCAGCCATTGGTTTCTTCCGGTACGCTTTCCTTTAAAATCTGTGCCAAACGCTGTTTCAAGATCCCCTGTGCGAAGGGCATCCACCTGCGCATCATTGAGGCTTAACCGTTTCACCGGGGCAAACCAGGCAGGCGGCGGTCCCTGGATGTTCATTTCCTTATCTTCTTTTTTCAGGATAATGCCCCCGGAATTTTCCACCTCTTGTTCGGTAAAAAAACCTGCGCACCCATCGCGCATGGAGATAAAAGGCAGCTGATTAATGTATCCCTGGTAATGAAAAAAGAAAAGATAGATCTCCCCCTGCCTTAAAAACCGGTCTATCTCAATGTGGTATTCAATGGTTTCACCGGGCACGGGCAGGCTGCGGTGAAAGGTCACCTTGGCATCAAGCAGCCGGTATTTACGTGTTCCTTTGACCACATGGTCTATGCCCAGCCAGGAACAAAGGAAAAGATCGGCTTGGCCCGCTTCAATGGAGATGGAGACCGGGGCTTTGCCGCCGTCCAGGTACCAGGCATTTTCATGCACATCATGCTGGGTGACCACTTTCCCGGAAGTTAAAGACAGTTTTTCCCCATGCACGGATACGATCCGGTCCACCAGCATCAACGGTTCATCCGGCAACCGCACCCGGACCGGGTAGGTGTCAATGATATCGAAATCCGGCCCCAGCACGTTTCCGGCTTTTCCCACGGCAAATTCAAGGCATTGGTCCCGGTCCATGAATACGTCGGGAGTATTGGAAATGCCTTGGTCCGGACAGACCGGTTCCAATCCGGTGGACACGTTCCACCCTGCCGGCACTGCACCGGCAATGGCGGCAAGCTGCTCAGCCATGGCCTGGGTGTTTTGGGCGGATAATTCCAGGAAACGTTCATGGGCCCTGGCCGTCACCGCCTGGGTATGGGCCAGCAGTCCCGGGATCGTGTCACAGGGGAAAGCAAGTGCTGTTCCGGGCGGCTCGGGATAGCAATCAAAATAAGTTTCCTGCAGGGGTAGTTCAAAAACATTTTTGGCAATCAAATCTCGGGGAAAAGGCGGACGGGTCAATGGAATCCGGATGCAGGTGGGAGAATGCCCGTTTTCCTCTTGTGCCACCGGAACGCTACAGGCGTCCCCACCCTGCCCTGAATGATGATGGCCGGACAATACGATATGCCCTGCAATACCATCCCGGGTCAGGCATCCTGCCACAGCAGTTGCCGGAACGCCGGGCGAGTTGTGCAAAGGCCCTGGAAACTTTTGGGTATAAAGGCACAATGCTGCGGCAGTAACGGTAAAAAGGCCTGCGGCAGACCCGGTATGGCCGGATACAGCAGACGGGCAGAAAACAGGCAATGTGTGTTGCTCAAATCCTGACATCTCCCCTGCCCCCAGAAAATGAGACACACTGTGCGTCACTGCACCAAGCCCGATATCATTGAAGTTCATACCGGCATGATCCAGGGCTTTTTGTAAAGAATTTTGGATAACCGTTGACCGTGAGACATGGACCTGATCACCGGTTTCTCCGGCAAGGGGAGCACCGGCGGCACCTCCCACTCCATTGACCACGGCATAAATCCGGTCATTGTCCCTTTGCGCGGCTTCCAGGGGTTTGAGCACCAGGGCCGCAGCGCCTTCCGAAGGCAGGGCCATGGGGTCCGCGCCGGTCAGAACCAGATCCCGGGTAAAGCTTCTGATGTCAGCCGCAAGATCCACGGCTGCACATAAAAAGGTGTCGGTCTCCCCTGCGGACAGGGATTTAACGGCAATATCAATGGCTGTCAGCCCCGAGGCTTCATCCGCAGACAGGGTAAAGCAGGGACCGCCCAGTTTAAATGCCCGGGCCAGGCGGGACGCCACAATGCCGCCCAGGGCACCCAGTGTTGAATCAAAATTTAATGACGGACCGATGGTGTCCAGCAAATCCTTAGATATATTGTTTTCCTGCCCCTGGATCTGCCACCTTAAATGGTAGTCCGTAGCCCCGAAATCAAATTCAATGCCCACGGCACAGCCCATGTTTACCCGGGGCGGTTGTGATGCATCCGGTTTGGGAGAGATGCCCGCATCTGCCAGGGCCGCCATGGCTGCTTTGAGCATAATCAGATGCTGGGGCAGAATCTGGTTCATCTGGTTGGGGGGGATATTGAAATCCTTGAGATCAATACTCAAATCATCCATGAACAGGGTCAAAGCGCTGCGGATGTCAAGGGGCAGATGGTCAAACCTGCGCCACCGGGTGTCTCCGGAGCGGCCGACAGGCGTTTTCTCCCCCAAAATGAGTTGGGAAAATTTTCCTAGGCTTTCCGCTCCACCCGATATCAGCCCCATGCCCACAATGGCACAGGGTACGCTTTTTTCGTCTGGAACCGGTGCAAAACCGATCGCATGACTGTTGGATTCGGCTTTAAAAGATTCCACAAGAATCTGGGCGTTGATGCCGCCAAACCCAAAGGCAGATACCGCAGCCCGCAAAGGCTG
>QKDP01000301.1 GCA_003252055.1 Desulfobacter postgatei
GGGGGGTATTCCTTTTTTTAAAGAATGATATCACCCCTACTATGAAGAAACTCATCTCTAACACAATAAGAACACAATAAGGATCTTTGAAATTCAGGAACCCTTAAGTTCTATCAGAAAATAAAATATAATATATCCAACATGTCGCTAACCTTTTTTGGCACGGTCTTTTTTTTGTATTTTGATCCAGAGAAGAGCCGTTGCTTTGTACCAGACGTTTCAAAGGTCTTCTCCATCGATTCAACCGGTGGGTGAACACATAATCCGCACCCTGATAATATGCCATAAGGTTTCTGACTCCGGGATAATCCTTGGATACTTTTTCAAGGACGGAATTTCCTTGACCCAGGCCAATCCGATTGATTTGCTTTCCCGGAGACAAAAACAGCAGTTCTTCTTTATTGAGCAGCCCCAGCTTCTGGTAATTTGCGATCAGGGCACGGCCTTTAAAGTCAGGAGATAGTATATCCTTGCCGAAAAAGAAACTTTCATAGGAGATGTTCAACAAAGCCAACAGGGTGGGGGCCAGATCAATCTGACTTGCCAGGGTATCTACCTCTCCTGGCCGGATATGCTTTGGCGAATAGATAAACATCGGGATATGATATTTTTCTACCGGAAGTCCGACTTTTCCGGCGCTGGAAGCGCAGTGATCCGCCACCACGACAAATACGGTATCCTCAAACCAAGGCTGTTTTTTTGCCTGATTCATTAACTGGGACAGCGCATAATCGGCATATTTCACCCCTCCTGATCTCCCGCTTCCCCCATTACCTTCTCCAGGGGTCAAATCAATCTTGCCGTCAGGATAGGTAAAGGGTTGATGGTTACTGGTTGTCATGAGGTGAAAGAAAAAGGGTTTCCGGGCTTTGTATGATTTGTTTGCCTCACGGATCGTCCTGTTGTAGAGATCTTCGTCACATACGCCCCAGGCGTTCTTAAATGTAACCTCGCTGCTGCTCAGGCATGGCTGATCCACAATCCGGTATCCGTTTCCTGAGAAAAAAGCATTCATGTTTTCAAAGAACCCTCTTCCGCCGTAAAGAAAGGCGGTGTCGTATCCTGAATTCTTGAATACCTTCCCCAGAGTGAACATCCCTCTATTGTCCGGACGTTTTACAATGGAGCGCCCCGGTGTGGGCGGGATGGACAGGGTAATAGCCTCCAGTCCTCTGGTGGTCCTGGTGCCGGTGGCATAAAAATTGGTAAAGAGCAGTCCCTGCTTGAACCACTCATCCATGAACGGCGTAATGTCGTGCTTTTGTCCGAAGCGGGATAAAAATTTTGCACTCAGGCTTTCTACAGTTATCAGCATAACATTCAGTTTTTTTGCAGGCTCTTGAGCGTTGATGTACCTGTCGATATCATAGGTGCCCTCGCCAGGTATCATGTCTTTTCCTGTAACCAGGTTTTTCAAACGGGGGGATAAATCGTGGTCGTTCCCGGTTGCGTAAAACTGCCGGTAATCCAGCCGGTTGTTCCGGAAAGCGGCAAAAAGCTGATAGGGTCCGTTTGAGGCCAGTTCATTTACATAGTTGTTGTCGGAAACACGACGCTGGGATTGATCAAGCATAGCAAATGACAATAGCGGAAGCATCAGCAGGGCGGTTGCGATTACCGCTCTTTTTTTAAAGGAGTCCTTTACGCAAAGAGTTCTCAGAATTGAGGGACGGATCAAATAAAAGACTATACCTGTAAGAACGAAAAGAACCGGCAGAATAAAAAAGACTGGATAGGATTGTAAAATATTGTCGGTAACCTCTCTTCGGTAAACCAGATAGTCCACTGAAATAAAATTAAACCTGACACCAAATTCGCTCCAGAAGTACCATTCGGCTACCAAGCAAAATCCAAGGCCATAAAGAACCATAAATGACCCGGCCTGGATCAGAGAACCCAATATTCTGCTGTTCAGCCATTTATTGGGCAGAACAAGGAAGAAAAGGACAAAAGGGATATAAAAATAACTGATAAAGGCAATGTCATATACCAGCCCCTGGCCGAAAATATAAACCAGGTCAGATGAAATATCATCGATAAAAGGCCGGGCCCGGATCAGCAAGACGACCCTCATCAGCGCAAAAGCGATAAGCGTCACCAGGGACAGTTGAAATATCAGATTGAACCGTGTTTCAGGCCGCTTAATCGGAAACTTGAAAATCGTGGGTATCATTGAAAAATAATCTCCATTGTTTGGGGTAAAAAAAATGATTCCCACCAAATATCCAGTCCACTGTATTCACAAACAACGGCCAAAACAATAATAAAATTTAGGCAGGCAGGATAGCACTGCTATTATGAAGAAACTGTGAAGAAAGGGATGATTTAGGATATACCTCAACGTTTTAAAAAAGCGTTGGAAAATTTAGAGTGTGTCCCACCTTTTACATAAAAAAATCGGATTGATCATGGTCTTTTGAATTTCAAAAAGTTTTTTATGGCGATACGGGAATAACCGCTCTATTATACTTTTTATAAGAAAGTCTGCGTAACCTGCACAGATCTTTTAACTTT
>QKDP01000074.1 GCA_003252055.1 Desulfobacter postgatei
TGGAATCGTCGATCAGGTAGCCAACGCTGTGGGCAAATGGTCGCAGTTTGCCGCACAGGCAAAAATATTGAATCAGACCAGGGATTATATCCAGAAAAGAATCGACCGGAATATGGAGAATAGCTGATCGAACAGGCAACACAGTTGCTGGATTGCAATATTGAAAGAACGGGGGGCAAACCTTGACCGAGGATGATTAAAATACTTTTCTTGAACTTTTAGAGGAATTCACTTTTTTGTTGATTATATCAGACAAAAAATATATTTAATATAATTGTATTGATTATATTAAACAAAAAAGGATTGCTGTGGATATCCCCAAATACATTGAACGCCCGGCATACATGGACAGAATAATGCCTTATGTCCGAAAGGGTATCATGAAAATCCTGGTGGGCCAGCGCAGGGTGGGCAAAAGTTATATGTTGTTCCAGCTCATGGACCGGCTCTCTGTTCTGCATCCGGAAGACCAGCAGATCTATATCAACAAGGAACTGCATGAATTCACCGATATCCGCAATGCCCGGGATCTACTGGAATATATAGCATCCCGGCGAAATCCTGACAGGCGCCTGGCACTTTTCATTGATGAGGTGCAGGATATTGATCAATTCGAAACCGCCCTGCGCAGCCTCCAGGCGGGTGGCGGCATTGATATCTTTGCCACCGGCAGTAATGCCAGGCTGCTTTCCGGAGAGCTGGCCACCTATCTGTCCGGCAGGTACGTTGAAATCAAGGTATACGGGTTGACCTATGCCGAATTCCTAACTTTCCATGGACTTAAGCAAGGGGGGGACAGCCTGCAGACCTATCTGAAATTTGGCGGGCTTCCCTACCTGAAACACCTGCCCTTAGATGATACCGTGGTTTTTGATTATCTGAGAAACGTTTCAGATGCCATTATCCTCAAAGACATTGTTTCCCGATACGATATCCGAAACGTTGCCTTTCTGCAACGGCTATGCCGTTTCCTGGCAGATAACGTCGGCTCCCTGGTCACGGCACGTAAAATCAGCACCTACCTGAAATCACAGCAGATTAAAATTTCCCATAACCTGGTCATCGACTATCTGTCATATCTTTCCAATGCCCTGCTTGTGCTTCCGGCAAGACGGTATGACATTGCCGGTAAAAAAATTTTTGAAATTGGAGAAAAATACTATTTTGAGGATCTTGGCATCCGCCATGCAATGGTTGGATTTAAAAACTCAGATATCAATAAAATTATTGAAAATGTAATCTTCACCCACCTGAAAACAGCCGGATACGAGGTGACAGTGGGCCAGATCGGTAAGAAAGAAACCGATTTTGTCTGTGAAAAGCAAGGGGAACGCATGTACATCCAGGCTGCCTACATGATCCCGGACGACAAGGTTAGGGATCGTGAGTTCGGCAACCTTCTTGCTATTCCAGACAACCATCCCAAAAAAGTGGTGACCATGGATCCGGTTATCGGCGGGACTTACAAAGGGATTGAGCATGTCCACCTTGAGCAATTTCTGCTTCTTCAGGGATAGAGGGTCAAACCTTGATTTTTGTATTATAACCGGACAGTCTGGATGAGGAGTTGCCTTAGCTGAACAGAACAATAATCAAGTTCTGACCCCGATTGTTTTCTATCTCCTTACAATGTCAGTATTTTTTAACGGTAGACAAAGGAATTCTAAAAAAAACAAAAGAATACTCTGAAATAAACGTAACAGATCCTATAAATTTTATAATTAATTGGGAGGCCAAACAATGAGAACAGATACTGAAATAAAAATGGCGGGTCTTGAAATATTAAGCAGCAATCTTGGAATGGTTGAAGCTGAAAGATTTATTGCTCTTATTCAAAGAGAAAAATTCGACTATACAAAATGGAGGGAAAATCTTTTCAGTGAATTAAGCGGAGAAGAGATAAGTAAAAAAGCAATGGAACTCCAGCAAACATTTGACGGGTCACGCAGTGGGGTAAAACCTTGATTATTTTCAATGATCTGAGTCATCTCATCTTCCGGGTACCTGCATTTTTTTGCCGTATCCAGCCAATGTCTTCTGGTAAAGCACCTGGGCCGTCATAAAGGCGGTTCGATCCTCATAAGCCCTGTCAGAGCCCAGAAGCAGGTCCATGACCGCGGCCATGCCCGGCCCCCCGTCCGCCTCATATTTCAGGGCCGAAGGGGTCCCCGTGGCCTGGCAGACATCTTCCTGGGGCAGCCGGATCAGCCAGGAGCCGTCCGCTGACCAGCGCCGATCAAACCGTTTCACCACCAGCACATTCTGGCTGCCGAAATTTGCCATCCGGGTGTCAGCCGCAGCCATGCCAAAGGCGGCCAAAAGTTTCTGGCAGAGCCATTCGTTTTCCACACTGCCTGACAGATCCAGGCCAGTCTGACCCAGCCGGCCCATGGGCAGCTTGAAAATATGGCTGGTGGGCGTGGCCCCGGAAGGGCGGTACCAGCCGTCCTGCATCCTGAGGAATGCGGTTTTTTCCTGGGCCCCGGCAACGGAAAGCCTGAAATCGGCATCAATATCCACCCCCAGGGGCATGGCGGCATAGGACTTAAGAATAGCTTCTATCTGCGCGTCATCCACCTATCTTTTCCCATCACCATGCATCCTCATTATTTTCCTGGGTCCCTTGGCCCGGATCGGCGCCGTCAATTGCCTTGGGCTCAAGTGCCATGCCTACGTCCAGGGCGGAAAGCAGTCGGAAAAGGCTGTCCACCCGGATATTGGGGTTACCGTTTTCAATCAGGGAGACCCGTTTCTGGTCAAGCCCCACTCGTTTGCCCAAGGCCGTTTCCGCCATATACAAAGGCACGGACGACCCCGGCCACGGCAGGTGAAGGGAGGAAGGGGTAAGATCTTGATAATTGTATAACAGCTTGTTTGGTAATTGATGAATCGGCTGCAATCTCATGAAAATGGCCCCAATTTTCATGAGATTGCGCTTCGATCCCCTAATGACCAAACAGGCTCTTATAAATTGACCTGGATTTCAGATGCTGATAATCTGACGGCATGTCAAGACCTTTGAGAATAAAATTCGACGGTGCTTATTACCATGTCCTCTCCCGGGAAATAATCGCTGTCCCATTTTCAAGATTTGGGAAACCGGAAGTTACAACAACAGGGGGATAAAAAATATGGCCACGCAACCGCAGAAAAAAAATAAAATGACACCGGCGGAATATCTTGCGTTTGAAAGAAGTTCTCTTGACGTTAAGCATGAATTTTTTAACGGCGAAATCTTCGCTATGGTTGGGGCCGGAAAGAACCATAACCGGATTAATGTTAACCTCACAAGAAAAATCGGAAATAAATTTGAAGCGGATAAATTTGCTTGTGATCTGTTTTCTAATAACATGCGGGTAAAACTTCAAGACAGCTATGCTTACCCTGATATTGTTATTTTTTGTGGTGATGCAGAGTTTGAAGATAATAACTTTGACACACTGACCACCCCGGTTATCGTCATGGAAATTCTTTCCGATTCAACCGAAGCGTTTGATAGAGGGAAAAAGTTTGCTTATTACCAAACGATCCCCACCCTTCAAGAATATATCCTTGTTTCTCAATATGAATATTTTATTGAACAATTTATACGCAAAGACAACGGTAAATGGGAATATGGTTCATATAAAGGTACGGATCAGGTTTTAAAAATGGAATCCGTCAATTGTGAATTGCTGTTGTCTGAAATTTATTTGAATGTTGAATTTGAATCAGAATAGGAATCAGGGGGCAAACCTTGATTGTCGCATTATAAATTGACTTGGATTTCATCTGCTCTTCTCTTTTTCACTTAACGCTCTTGAATGAATAGAGCATTTCAAGACGGTTGATTGCCTCCAATTGTCCCATGAGCACAAGCTGGTCTCCCTGCCTCAATACCGTGTCCATTGAGGGACGGATTTTCATGGATTCATCCGTTCGTCTCAGTCCTATGAGGATGCTCTCGGATATTTCCAGGATACCGGTATCCTGGATGGTCTTTCCCTCCAAAAAGGAATTATTCACCACTTCAAGCTCTACAAGGGTGAGCCGTATTTCTTCGGCTCTGGCAAGTCCATCCATGAAATGAGTGATGGAAGGCCTCAGCATAATTGATGCGATGCGGCTTCCTCCTATTCTAAAGGGAGAGACAACATAATCCGCACCGGCACGCTTCATCTTCTTCTCAGACTCATACTCGATTGCGCGGGTCACGATCCTTATACTGGCGTTCAGGCCCCTTGCCGTCAACACAACATAAACATTATTCTGGTCATGGGAAAGTACGCTCACAAGCCCCTTGGCACGATCGATTCCGCAGCGTTGCAGGGTCTCCTCCCGAGTAGCATCCCCAGTTATCCAGAGTATTCCGTCTATATCGTTATTTTCAAATGCAACAGGGTCTTTATCGAGAACCACAAAGGGAACCTTAGACTGCTTAAACTCAAAACAGACCTGTCTTCCCATCCTACCGAACCCGCATATGATGTAATGATCCTTAAGCATGCCTATTCTCTTTTCCATTTTCTTTCCTCTCAGAAGCGTGTTGATTCGTCCCTCCACCATAATAGTGATAAATTGTGAAAAAAAATACGTAAGCAAGGTTATGGAGAAAAATATTACCGCTATAGTGATGATTCTTCCACCATGGGTTAACGGTGCGATCTCGGAAAACCCCACAGTGGATATGGTGATGACAGTCTGGTAAAAGGCATCCATGAAGCTCCATTTCTCCAGTAACATATAACCGGAAACACTGAACGCCATTATGCCCAGCGCCAGGCAGAGCGAAACAATAACGATCCTCACCTCTTCATTTTCATTTAGTTTCATGATTAGAAAAACATTTCCTTTTGACAAAGCTTTGCTGTATTCAATATTCAGTGTATCCTTCCATAAGGGTTTGTCTACCAGTATCTCGTATGAGAATCAAACAAGTTACGCTTAAAAAGGGAAACATAATGGTTCAAACAATTTCAATATTTGTAGCAGCCATGGCGTTGATGTCAGTTGTAATTAGATGCAATGACTGCAAGTCCGATATCATAAACCGGACGAACGAAATTTATAAGAATATCAAGCTAATTGTCGCGGACGAGGCCGTTTCAGAGATGATATCCGACGATGCTATGGCGGGGTTGCTCGAGGCTGAACGAATATATCTCGAGGCTGTCCAAGTTCTTGAGAGTGTTGATCTGGCGTCTGCTGAGGGCAAAGCGGCGTTGCTTACAATTCTATCGTGTGCAGATACAATACTGATAGTCATAGATACCATTGATGTGCGTGAAGAATACGAGCCTGTAATCACTGCTGTGCGTGTTGCCCTGAAGCTACTTAAGACAAACCTCTCAGAGTGAATTCCATAGGTCTTGAACTTGAACAAAAATCATCTTCCTGTCCTGCGAATTCAATGATAGAAAAATACCTTGTATTTACATTATCCAGGAAATAAAAACCGGTATGAAAATGAGCTTACTCACGAATAAATGGTACACTAAAGAAAAACGGATAGAGCAGCTTGAATCCCATGTAGTAAAGACCCGGACCGCAAAATTCGGATTCACTTCATATGCGGAATCTGAAAAAATCCAACGGGTAAACAGGCACTTTAACACCATTGCATCACGGTATGATATGATGAATACCGTACTGAGCTTCGGCATCCATTACCTCTGGAAACAAAAAGCCGTTGGATTGATGAATATAAAACCCGGCGACAAGGTTCTTGATGTCTGCGGCGGAACCGGAGATATGGCGGGAATGTCTGCAGCAAAGGCCGGAAAACGAGGATTGAGTATTGTGTACGACATCAATTGGAAAATGATCGGCCAGGGGCGGAAAAAGAAATTAAAGGATGTAAGCTTCACCCAGGGAGATGCAGAATGCATCTGTTTTCCAGACAACTCATTTGATGCAGTATCCATTGGATTCGGTATCCGCAATGTCACCCATCTTGAAACCGGTTTCAGGGAAATTTTCCGTGTTCTGAAAAAAGGCGGAACCATTTGCTGCCTTGAGTTCTCAAGACCGGAGAATCTTTTTTTCCGGCACCTGTATGATATTTATTCGTTCCGGATCATGCCGGTTTTGGGAAAACTTTTCACAGGTTCGGCAGAGGCGTACACCGCTTTTCCCGAATCCATAAGGGCATTTCCGCTGCCTGATGAACTCAGCCGGATATTAAAGGACATCGGTTTCAGAAAGATACAGGTAAAGAAACTGACAAACGGTATTGCTGTGATTCACCGCGCCAGAAAATAGTCTGCGGACCCAATGGGTTCAAAACGATTGACAACCACCCCCTGTTTCTTTACATTTGGTTATGATCCCTTTATTCATCTGCCCTTGATTAATTTTCAACATTTAAAGGGGACATAGGCTTATTTAAAAGATGTTCATATAGATATTTCAACGCACGCAGGCCAAAAGGACGCATAATGGACAGGCGAACATTTCTTAAAGCAGCCGGACTCGGAAGCATTGCCGTTGCCTATGGCTGCAACTCAAATACTGACAGAAATATTTATTCGCTGGTAACAGCCCCGGATGATCATGTGACGGGAGAGGCTGCATGGTATGCCTCGACCTGTATGGAATGCCCCGCAGGCTGCGGCATTATTGCAAAAAACAGGGAAGGCCGCGTTATCAAGCTGGAAGGAAATCCGGCTCACCCAGTCAACCAGGGAAAGTTGTGCATCCGCGGCCAGGCCGCCCTGCAATCTGTGTACGACCCGGACAGACTCCAGATGCCGCAACTGAAAACCAACGGTACGTTCCAAGCGATTTCTTTTGAACAAGGGGCTGCTGTCCTTAAAGAAAAAATGCAAGAGTCCTCCCGTGCCGGGACGAACCGTATCAAAATGCTGACCGGAATGGCTTCTGATCCACTTCTTTCATTATTTTCAACGGTTTTAAAGGATTTTAATTCAACACCGGCCGCCCTGTATGAACCCTACTCCCACGACTCCCTGAGAAACGCCCACCAGGCACTGTTTTCAATGGGCGTTCTTCCCTCGTTTCATATGGAGAAAGCCGATGTTATTCTCAGCTTCGGTGCAGATTTCATTGAGACATGGCTCTCTCCGGTTGAATATATCCGTAAGTTTAAATCCATGCACGCCTTGAAAAACGGCAAAAAGGGCCTGTTTATCCACGCCGGACCTTATATGTCCCTGACAGGCGCCAATGCCGATAAATTCCTCCTGCTTGCTGCCGGAAAGGAACCCGTGGTTGCAATGGGCCTGATACGGCGTATCCTTGAAAAGAGGCAGTGCGATCATGTGCCTGCCGCTTTTTTAGCCGGTTTAAAAGCCATTGCCGCAAGGTATGATGAGGCTTTTGTTGAGAGGGAATCCAAATTAGAGGCAGTGGATCAGAGACGACTGGCCGACACCTTGCTTTCCGCACGCCGGCCGCTGATCCTGGGATCCACCGGCATTTCAAACGGCCAGGCATCTTTGGCACTCGACATGGCTGCTACCCTGATTAATCTGCTGCTGGACAAGGACCTGTCCCTGTATGATTTTAAAAGAAGGCATGCCGTCGAAAAAGCCATGACCGCCAAACAAACCGCCGGTTTTTTCCAGGCAGCTGCAAAAGGTCCCACCGATCTTTTGTTGATGTTCCATACCAATCCGTTGTTTACATTTCCTTCCAACACATATTTAAAGGAGATCTTCCGTCGGAAGGATCTCTTTAAAATCAGTTTCTCAAACTTTATGGATGAGACATCCCAACAATCGGATCTGGTTTTTCCGGTGCAACTGCCTTTGGAAACCTGGGATACCTTTGAGAGCCATACCCATTGTATTTCAACACTCCAACCGGCCATGGGGCAATTGACCCAAGCCCCATCCATTGGAGATGTTTTCCTTGAACTGTCCGGCCCGGACAAACCATTTGAGAACTATTATCAATATATAGCCGCCTATCTTTATGAAAACCTTGAAGAAAAAACAAAAGAAGAATTTATCGGTTCCATCCAAAAAGGCGGTATATTTCATCGCGGCATCCCCGATACGCTTTCAAAGCCCTCCCTGGACCCTGAATCCCTTCAACTTTTAGAACAGGCCCTTACCGTTGAGAACCCGTTTAAAAAAGAGGGCTTGAAATTTATGGCCGTGCCGTCCCTCCGCCTGTATGACGGACGGGGAGCCAACGAATCATGGCTCAGTGAAATTCCGGATCCCGTCACCAATATTGCATGGGAGACCATGCTCATGATTCATCCGCTGACGCTTGAAGATTTCGGATTCAAGCATGGCGATATCCTCCAGATCAAGGCGGGGGATAGATCCATTGAAGCACCGGTATATTCTTACAAAGGGGTTTCTCCCGGATTGATTGTCATGCAGACCGGCCAGGGCCACACCGCCTTGGGCCGATATGCCAGAGGATATGGGAGCAGCCCGGTGAAACTTTTGTCCGGCGATCTGGGTGCATTGGATTATCTGTCTTACCTGATCGCCCCTGATTCGGTTAAAAAAACGGGAACAGCGGGAGCCCTGCCCCAGACAGATGGCAGCAGGTCCCAATACAAGCGCAAAATCGCCCTGTCCATGACGGCAGAACACCAGCCGCACCAGCATGAAGCCAAAGAAGGTCTTGGCATGAACGAATTTCCGATGACACTCCCCTATGAAGTCGGATATGATGACAAACGTGACGTCTATCCCTCCCACGGACACGAGGAATACCGTTGGGGCATGATTGTGGAAGTGCCTGTGTTGCTGCCTGTTATGCGGAAAACAATCTCGGCGTGGTCGGAAAAACCCAAATCATCAAAGGCCGGGAGATGTCATGGCTGAGGATCGAACGATATCAGGATCAAACCTTTGATGACCGGCTGATTTTTCTGCCCATGTTATGCCAGCATTGCGACAATGCACCCTGCGAATCGGTCTGTCCGGTTTATGCACCCCACCATTCCAAGGAAGGTATCAACAACCAGGTTTACAACCGTTGCATCGGCACCCGTTTTTGTGCCCAGAACTGTCCGTATAAAGTCCGCCGGTTCAACTGGTTTGACTGGAAATGGCCCAATCCCTTGAATCTCCAGCTCAACCCGAACGTGACGGCCAGAAGCAAAGGGGTCATGGAAAAATGCTCTTTTTGCATTCAAAGAATCAAACACGTACACAATCAGGCCAAGAACGAAAATCGGAAAATCCGGGACATGGAAGTATTGCCGGCCTGCGTACAGACATGTCCTGCCAATGCACTGACATTCGGCAACTTCCTGGATAAAAACAGCGCGGTCAGCAAAC
>QKDP01000070.1 GCA_003252055.1 Desulfobacter postgatei
GTCTGCCTGACCACGGCCATACTGGTTGATATTTTTCTTAAAGCCGGTCACCCTGTGGCCCCAAAAACCGGTACGGACAGAAAAAAGACGCCTGTGGTACAGGCCCAGGATCCGGTCCGGACGTCACCCCGGCAAAAGCCCCTGTCCCCGAAAACTAAAGACCAGCCGGTCATTGAACCGAAAATGATAACCAGGGCCGAAGGCCTTAAGGGAAAAAAACACGCCCCCGGCAGAAGCAGTATGACCAGGACATCAGCATCCAGAGAAGATTCGGCTGTTGTCTATGAAGTGTATGATGATGTACCGCCGACACCCCCTGAAAAGGCCGTGCCGCCGAAAAGGGATGTTTTTGTGCCCCAGATTGCCATCATCATTGATGATATCGGATATGACAAAGATCTGGCCATGGACCTGCTCAACCTAGATAAGAATATCACCTTTTCCATTCTGCCCTTTTCTCCGGTCGGAACGCAACTCGCCCACACCCTGTCGGCAAAAGGGGCGGAATTGATGCTGCATCTTCCCATGGAACCCATTCCGTACCCCAAGGTCAACCCCGGGCCGGGGGCGTTGTTGTCTTCCATGTCCCCGGATGAGCTGTTAACCCAGCTTCGCAAGGATATCCATGCGGTTCCCGGCACAGTGGGGGCAAATAACCACATGGGGTCCAGGCTCACAGCAGATGCAGACAAAATGAATCAGATTTTCACGGTGCTGAAACAAAACAATCTGTTTTTTGTTGATTCCAGGACATCTCATGAATCCAAGGGCGAGCAGTCCGCCCGCATGTTTCAACTGAAATTTTCCCGCAGGGATGTATTCCTGGACAACCTCCAGGATGTCGAGTACATTTCAGGGCAGATTGAAAAACTTATCAAAGAGGCCCAGGCCAATGGCAGCGCCATTGGTATCGGCCACCCCCACCAGGCCACCCTGGATGCGCTGAAACGCGAACTTCCCAAAACCAGGGGCAAGGTCCGGCTGGTCCCGGCCAGCAGGCTTGTGGAGGTCCCTTCAGGTTAGTGCCTTATATAATTCCAGGGCCTGGTCCACAGGTATCCGGTCGGGCAGCCCGTCTTCAAAGCAGGCGGTAAAATGGTTGTTTACAGCTGTTAAAAGGGTATTCATCCGATCAAGGTCCAGCATATCAGCACGGTCCAGTTTCTTTACGCCCTTAAAATTTTTAGGGCAGAAATCCACCATGGGCCTGCCCTCTTTTTCCATGTACAGGGGATATCCGTGGGTTCGGCAGATAATGGGGCGGGCCTCATAGACTATACAGACATGGTCCACAAGCAGGGGGCATTGGAGATCGGTCTGTTGTGCCTGCTCAAGAATCTTTTCCCGGCATGGGGCTTCCAGGCGACTGAAGGCCCGTGACAAGGCAAAGGCCTCAACCGGAAACAAAGACAGGTGCCTGCAACACGCATCACACCCTTTTTTACAGGCAAGCCGGTCTTTGTGGACCCGGGCAAGCCGTTGGATGTGTTCATCCACCCGTGTGATTAAATCCATGTAATTTTTCAATAGAGGCTGTTTATTTTTTGATTCTTTCACCGTTATCTTCCTTTAAGAAAATCCAACTGACAAATGAACCTAGATTACCCTTTTCAACCGCTTGTTGCCAAAATATTTGGTTGCGAATGGTGCTGGAACCGGTCTCATTTTGTCCGTGTGTATTTTCTTCTTTGCAGTCTGCGATTTCTTTTTGCAGTTCCTGCAGACGCTCAATCCAAACTTTCATATTGGCTGGTCTTAAATCAATCCAGCCCTTATCAGCAAAATGGTTAAATTGCTGCAAAGAAACGTCGCCTTTTTCGGGGTACTCCCATTGGCTGGGAATAGCAAGCTGTTCTCCCCGCAATATTTTATTTTCAGGTAAAACGATGGCAAGGCCAACGGCCAGGGATGATTGTCTTAGAAAGCTATCTTCCGTGATGGTTTTCAAACAGCGCTCCGACAAAGTTTTTTCATCCATTTTAATCGGTTCCAATAGGTTGATATGCTTTGCAATGATAAAAATTTCATACAGTAATTTCGCTAATTTAGGGGGGCCGAGATTTTCAAAGGCTATGCTTGGTACATTATATTTTTTCTCCAGGTATCTTAGTGATTCCATCGCTCTTTCTCTCATATACCCCCCTCTAAAAGTAGGGCCTAAGATCGATGCATCCAAACCACTGACAATATCGTGTCCGCTGTTCCCTCCCTGCAGGCATTGTAAGACTTCATTTGCGATATCTTCAGGCGTGATAATTTCCATCAACCCTTCTTCGCTTAAAGTTTCAAATTCAAAACGGGAAAAAATACCATTTTCTCCGGTGTCGATAAATGGCGCTTTAAATGTTTCACCGGTTTTTTGCCAGGGTGTTGTTTTTGATTTCAAGGAAGTTTTGTAGTCTATGGCATCTTCGGGTTTGTGATCAACAAGCTTAACAGTTTCTCCCCGATGCTTTATTTCTCCAAATTCAACCGATTTCCATGCGATTAAAGCAGCCGGCTTTATTTCTTTGATGATAGGCGCCATGCGTTTGAGGTTGCGGTCATGATTCCAGTGACTGTGGCCTCTTTCCTGGTTAGCGCTTCTGCCTAGAAGAAATAAAAGCATTGAATGTGCACCAGCCATTGCTGATTTGGCAAGAAGAACCCTTGATGGTTTATCTTCAGAATGGGTAAAAGGAATATTTAAACCCATTCCCCCAGTGCCTGTGGTGCCGATTTTAAGGTACATTTTTACTTGATGGTCATTTAAGGCTTGCCATAAAATTTGAATATGGCGCACTAACTGCGGAGTATATTGGGTACCTATGAGGGTTTCAATTTCTTCTAAGAGCGTATCATCAACGGCGCTTTTGGGGGGTTGGACTTTTTTCAGCAAGCGCCTGCTTTCAGAAAAGACGTCTTGATAAGCTAATGCTGTTGCTGTGTTAACACTATCTATAATGATATCCGGACGTTCTTGTTGAATCATCCGGTAAAGATAAGATTCGTTAAGAATCTCTTGATTAAGTGGGTCGATAATGTCTTTAAGGTAGAGCTCTCGTGTTTTTTGTTCAGACAAGATCGTTTTTCGTCCCATGTCTTTAAAAGCACTTCGGCAAAAAATATCACCGGTGATACCTGAAAATTGGGTTGTTGCGCTGAGCTTTTTTAACTCGTCTAACGTCTTTTCAACCTTGGAGGAAGATCGACCTGTAATTGTAATGGCTGCCGGCTGTTGTTCCGGATGTGCTAGTAAGCTACGGCATATAGCTTTTCCCACTAATCCTGAGCCACCTATGACCAGTATGCGTTGATTGCTGATATCCATGTTGATTCTCTTTCAGTTTTGTTTGGGTGCCTTAGAGCCTGTTTGGTAACAGATGAATCGGCTGCAATCTCATTTTCATGAGATTTCGCTCCGCTCCCATAATTACCAAAAAAGCACTTAAAAAAGATGTAGAGTTGTTTGAATTTTAGCAGATTGTGGCTTTGTAATAAAGGTTCAATCCCGGTCGAGGCCAATCATCATCATTTTTTGATTTCTCATCATTACACGTCAAGGGTTGAGCCCAATCACGCACCTCATCCTGCCGATCAATTCACTCGTCCGTTAAGTGGTGGTGTTTGTTTGATTTTTGGGGTATTATTAAAAGAATGATGAAGCCTACATAACGAAGGAAGTTTGCATGAAACTGCATGAATATCAAGGGAAAGAAATGCTGCGGCTCTCGGGAATCGAGACGCCTTTGGGTGCGGTGGCTGAAACAGCGGATGAGGTGGAAACCTTGCTGGAACAAATGAATATCAACCGCGGTTGGGTGAAGGCGCAAGTGTACGCCGGCGGTCGTGGAAAAGCGGGAGGGGTGAAGTTTTTTGAAAGCCTTGCCCAAGCGCGTGAGATTACCGCCGGCATGCTGCAGACCACCCTGGTGACGAAACAGACGGGTCCTGGTGGTGAATTGATTTCCAAGGTTTTGCTTGAGCAACCGGCGGAGATTGCGCAGGAGTTTTATCTGGCTATTCTCATTGATCGTGCCAATTCGTGCCCGATCATGTTTGTCTCTTCAGAAGGAGGGGTGGAATTTGATGAGGTGGCGGAAAAATTTCCCGATAAAATATTGACAATTGCCTTGTGTGAGGATCCTGATTTTAGAGCCTTGGCGCGGCAAATCAATCGAGTCTTCCAGTTGGATAAAGAAACGTTTGAAAATTTGGGGGGTCTGCTTGAAAAACTGTATCATGCCTTTGTTCACAATGATTGCACGCTTTTGGAAATCAATCCTCTGGCCTTGTGTGTAGAAGGTGGACGGCTATTGCCTTTGGACTGCAAGGTTAATATTGACAGTAACGCCCGGTTCAGGCAAAAACAATGGTGGGCATATCGCAATAATGAATTAAATGAGCACGAGCAGACCGCTGCGAAATACGGGCTGAAATATATCAAACTGGATGGTAACGTGGGCTGTATGGTGAATGGCGCCGGCTTGGCCATGGCCACCATGGATACCATTTTGGCCAATGGCCATGCGCCGGCTAATTTCCTGGATGTGGGGGGGTCCGCTTCTGAAGAAGCGGTAACGCAAGCCCTTAAAATCATCACCTCAGATCCTGATGTCAAAAGTATTCTCATCAATATTTTTGGCGGCATCATGAAATGCGATATCATTGCCCAGGGAATCGTGAATGCTGTAAAGAGTACGGGGGTTGAATTGCCTTTGGTCGTCCGTCTGGAGGGTACTCATAAAGAAGAAGGGTTGCAAATCATAGAGGATTCCGGGTTGGCGATAACCAGTGTCGATACTTTAATTGAAGGTGCCCGCTTGGCCGTGGCAGCTGCAGAGGATTGATCATGTCTGTATTAGTGAACAAAGATACCGTATTGATGACCCAAGGCATCACAGGGGAAGCAGGCCTGTTTCATTCCATCAAGTGTCGTGATTATGGAACTCAACTGCCGGGAGGGGTGACTCCCGGTAAAGGCGGGCAAGTGGTGGAAGGTTTCAAGGTCTTTAACACCGTGCAGGAATGCAAGCAAGAGACCGGTGCGAATGCCACCATGGTTTTTGTGCCGGCGCCTTTTGCCGCTGCCGCCATTATTGAAGCCATTGATGCCCAGATTCCTTTGATTGTGGCGATCACCGAAGGAATCCCCGTGCACGATATGATCAAAGTGAATCGCCGTTTGCATTTGAGCGACAGCGTTTTAATCGGGCCCAACTCTCCGGGTATCGTAACGCCGAATCAAGCCATGATTGGAATTGCGCCGGGCAATATTTTCAAGCCGGGTAAAATAGGGGTGGTGTCCCGCAGCGGAACGTTGACCTACGAAGCGGTCTATCAAACCACCTTGAGCGGGCTAGGGCAAACCACAGCCATTGGTATTGGGGGTGACCCGGTGCACGGCATGAATTTTGTGGATGCGTTAAAGCTGTTCCGTGATGACTCCGACACTGAAGGGATAATACTTATCGGTGAAATCGGTGGCCTTGATGAAGAGGAGGCGGCTGAATTTATCGCTGATGAAATCAAGGTCCCGGTTGTTGGATTTATAGCAGGGCTTTCGGCGCCTACCGGCAAAAGGATGGGGCATGCCGGCGCCATTATTGAAGGAAAAGGCACCAGTGCAGAGGCCAAGATCAAGGCGCTTACGGAAGCGGGGGTAACTATTGCGCCAAATGTGACTCTCATTGGTGAATTGATGCTGGATCGTATGAATGCGCGGCAGAAGCATGGCATGATTTAGCGGTTCATCAGGAGAAGGATATGCGTTTTGAGTGCAGGGGCCTGACCTTCACCTACCCGGAGGCGGATAAACCGGTCCTGGAAAACCTTAATTTTTCCATGGCCGCACCGGGATTTAATGCTGTTTTCGGGCCATCAGGCGTGGGCAAAACCTCCTTTGCAAGAATTCTTGCCGGCGGCAGCAGCGGCCCCGGAGGCGATGCTTTGATTTATGAAGGCATTTCCACCATTTTATACTCTTACAACCAGGAGCGCCTGCCCGGCTGGGCCGGGACCGGCAGCCACCTTGAAAAAGTGTGCCCCCCGGCAAATTCAGATCTTAAAAAGGAACTTGTCAAAATTTTCAAAGTGGACGGCCTTCTTGGATCACGATTTTCCCAATTGTCCATGGGCCAGCAGAACCGGATGAACCTTATCCGCTACCTTATCCAGGACTTTGATTTGTTGATTTTGGACGAAAGTCTTGCCAATGTGGATGAAGCCTTACGGGAAACCATTGTCCTGGCCATAAAGGAGCTGTTTCCGGCCAAGCTGTTTCTTTATATTTCCCACAATCTCATGGAAGTGGCACGATTCTGCAAAGAGATCCTGGTGTTAAGCCGGCCCGGGAAAAGCAAAGGTGCCGTGGTGGTGCAGGGCCAGAATTATGAAACAGGATATACGGCCGACCCCCAGGCCATTGACCGGTCCATGCTGGAAATTATGAATGCTGTTTAGACGAATCTACCAGTTCCTGATTTTCTATTGCTTAGGCGTTACAGGCCTTTTGGCCATCAAATATGCTGCAGGCCTGTCCAATTATGTTATCCCCGGTTTAGCGCTGATCTTTGATACGGCACACCGGATGCTGGCCGGCTATTTCCTTGATGTGCTCAACACCCTTTCCGTAACTGTACTGGGCCAGATGATCTCCATTTTCATGGCCTTTTTTGTGGGAATCATCGGCCGCAAATCATCCTGGGCCGGCTCATTCATCAAGGTCATGGCTTATAACATCCAGGCCTATCCCATTGTGGCCCTGGCCCCGATTATTTTTATTCTTTTGGGGGACGGATTTTTATCCCGTCTGCTCATTGCCTCCATGATCTGTTATTTTCCTTTGCTGCTGTCTGTCCTAGGGATCATGGCCACGCCCATAAAGGACATTGAACATTTTTACATTGTCACCGGCCGGATGCGCTGGCAGCTGGAAGTCAAGATCCGGGCCTTTGAAAATTTAAACAAGCTGACCACCGTGATTGCAGGATCAGCCACACTGGCCATGGCCGGCACCATTGTGGCCGAGTTTATTGCCGCAGATCAAGGCATCGGTTACAGTATACGCATCGCCCTGTACCAGAGCGATCTTGCCCGCATTCTTGTGGCCCTGTTTTCCATCGGCATTATCATCTCGGTTTACCAGGGCATTCTGGAAACGGTGGGCGAACAAATGAAAACCAAATGGTCTGCACCAAAGGGAGGCGATCTGATATGAATCAAAAGATTAAAACCAACATCCTGATCAGGGCAGGACTCATGGTTCTTTGCGTGATGCTTTTTTCTGCCGCCACATCCGCCTTTGCAGGCGAAACACTTAATTATCGCCTGAAATGGCTGTTCAACACCTCTGTGGCCGGTGACATCATTGCCGATACCAACGGCTTTTTTAAACAAGCAGGGCTGGATGTTTCCGTGAATGAAGGCGGGGCCGGAAAAAATGCCATCAAAGAGCTTGAGCTGGGATATGCGAACTTTGGCGTAGCATCTGCCGACCAGGTCATCCGGGCCCTTGAAAAAGGCGCTGACGTAGTGGTGTTGGCCCAGCTGTTCCAGGTCAACCCCATGCAGTGGATCTACCGGACGGACCAGCCTGAAATTAAGGATCTTTCCGATTTAAAGGGCCGGCATATCGGGGTCACCTTCGGCGGTAATGATGAAACCATCATGAACACCCTTTTAGCCAAAGCAGGGCTTACGCCAAAAGATGTCCGCATCTCAAGCGTCAGGTTTGATTTCACCCCGTTTCTAAAAAAAGAGGTGGATGTGTGGCCGGTATACCGCAACTCCCAGGGGGTTATCCTGGAAGACAGGCTGGCCGCAGAAGGCGAACAGGTAAAATTCTTCAATCCTGCGGATTACGGTGTATCCTTTGTGGCCAACTCCGTTGTGACGTCAGGCTCCATGATGAAAAAACACCCGGACACGGTAAAGGCTTTTATGACGGCGCTGCTGTCGGCCTGGGAATTTGCCATGGATCCGGCCAATGAAGCCCGGGTTTTAGCCCAAATCAAAAAAAAGGATAAAGGCACCAGGGACAATATCCGCCAAAAACAGCTTGAAGCCACCCGGCCGTTGATCAAACCGGACAACGGGACAAAAATCGGTATCATTGATGCCAGGGCATGGCAGCAGACCGAAAGCATCATGGTCAAGGAAAAACAGATCAAGACCCCGGTTGATGTGACAAGCCGCCTGGTTGGACCCAAGAAACCGTCCTATTTATAATTTTTATGCAAGGTTGGGGTTTACATTTACATGCGTTGGCCCTCTCCGGGGTGCGACCGGGTATTGACAGGCGGAACGGAATATTGCATTTTATGTCCTGATGGCAGAGATCTCCCCCATATCCGTCCCCGAAAAGGACACAAACAGGCCCGGTGGCCCGGTCACGGTCATGACGTTTAATCTCCGGTTCGGCCTGGCCAAGGACGGTCCCCATGCCTGGGAACACCGGAAGCCTCTGGTGGCGAAAATCCTGGAAACCTACCCCTGCGATTTTATCGGCTTCCAGGAGGTCAACCATTTCCAGGCAGAATTTTTGACCCGGTCATTGATGCGCCACGGTCACATTGGCTGGTACAACAAAAAAGTTAAATGGTGGCAGAACAACCTGATCCTGTTCGACTCGTCCTGGGAATGCCTGGGTCACCGCCACTTTTTTTTAAGCCGCACCCCGGACATC
>QKDP01000140.1 GCA_003252055.1 Desulfobacter postgatei
CCATCCGCCATTGCCGGAAGTACGGTTGCACCCTGCGGAAGCTGAAAAATTGGGCCTTACAGACGATCAGCCCGTAATGGTCAAAAGCCCCATAGGAAGCGTGAAAGCCCTGCTTCGCACCGATGCATCCACAAGGCGGGACTGCCTGGTCACCGAACGCGGCGGGTGGATCAAAGCCGGCCATGGCTTGAACAGGCTCACAGCCGAAATGGTCAGCACGGTGGGTAACGGAACGCCCTATTACGATACCCGGGTCACGCTCTCCCCGGCGTGAAGTTGAAACTATTGTTTCCAGAACTCAGGGACCAAGAGAATAATCACAGTATAAATTTCCAGTCGTCCTGCCAGCATGCACCAGGACAGAAGCCATTTGCCGGCCTGGGGCAGGTGTGCAAAGTTTTCCGCCGGTCCCACTGTGCCAAACCCCGGGCCGATGTTGCCGATGCACGAGGCCACAGCGCCTAAAGAGGTCAAAAGATCCACACCCATTGAGGATAAAAGTGTCGTGGTCATGACAAAAATCAGGATATATAAGGCGATGAATCCCAGCATGGAGCGCAGCAGGTCTTCGGGAACCAGGGTGTTGTTCAGCTTGATATGGCTGACGCTTCGGGGGTGGATCAGCTTGAACAGTTCCCGGTAGCAGTATTTAAGGCAGACCATAATCCTGGCACATTTCATGCCGCCGCCCGTGGAGCCGGCACTGGCACCCATGAACATGCCAAAAAACAAAAGAACCTGGGACAGGCCCGGGAATAATTCATAATCAGCCGTGGCATAGCCGGTGGTGGTGACAATGGAAACCACCTGGAATATGGCGAACCTGAAGGCTTTGGAAAAGCTGTCATACAATGGCCCCCAGGTGTTCAGTGTGATGATCAGGGTACCCACAAGCACAGCGCATAGAAAGAAGCGGCATTCAGCGTCTTTCCAGAACACAAGGCCATTGCCCCGCAATATCTGGTAATGCAGGGAAAAGTTGATTCCTGCAAGCAGCATGAACCCCGTAATTACATAATCAAAATAGGCGGAATCATAGTGGGCAATGGAGAGGTTTTTAGGTGAAAATCCGCCGGTGGGCAGTGTGGTCAGGGCGTGGCAGACCGATTCAAACAGAGGCATTCCCCCGAAATAAAGGAATAGAATGAGCAGAAACGTCATGCCCGCATATACAATCCAAAGAATCTTGGCAGAATCAGATAACCGGGGGGTAAGTTTGTCAGGTACCGGACTTGGCACCTCGGCTTTATATAACTGGATGCCCCCCACCCCTAGAAACGGCAGAATGGCCAGGGATAGAACAATAATGCCCATGCCTCCCAACCACTGAATCAGGCTTCGCCAAAACAAAAGGCTGGGGGCTGCCCCTTCAATGTTGGTCATCACCGAGGAGCCCGTGGTGGTGAATCCGGACACGGACTCAAAAAAGGCATCTGTATATGTAGCAAACTCCGGGGCCAGAAAAAAGGGCAGAGCCCCGAAAAGACCAATGCCAAGCCATCCTATTGCCACAACGGCGATGCCTTCCCTCTGGTTGATATAGTCATGGTTCGCGGCCTTTTTTGAAATAACGATCATTATCGCGCCCATAGTTGTGGTCACGGCCATGGCAGTGAGGTGGCCTTGATGGGCCCCGTCTTTGAAAAACAGGCTGCAGCCCAAAGGCAGTGTCATGGACAGTCCCAGTACAAAAAGAAGGACACCGATGATCCGTATGATAAATGGCCAGCGCATCAGAAAAAACCAAGCGTTACAGTGAGCATTTTTTCAAGTTTTTTCACTGCTGCCTGGATCGCAAATAAAATGATGCGGTCCCCAGCCTCTACCCGGCTGTCTCCAATGGGGATAATAATTTCATCCTGGCGGATGATACATACAAGCAGGGTCCCTTTGGGAAAAGAGATCTCTCTGACAGGACCCTTGGTGATGGCCGAGGATGCCAGTGCAACCGCTTCAATAAATTCCCCCTGTTCACCGAAAATGGAGATGTCCGAAATCACATTGCCCTGGCGTATATCCTGCAGGATTGAGGAAACCGCCGATACCCTGGGACTAACTATTTTTTCAATGCCGATGGTGGACAATAAAGGATAATAGCTTGTTTTACTGATGCGGGTGATGGTGTTGTCCACACCCATGTTCTTTGCCAGAAGGGAGACAAGGATATTGGTTTCATCGTCATTGGTCACCGAGACCACCGCATCCATCTGGTTGATATTTTCTTCCATGAACAGCTTCTGGTCTCCGCCGTCACCGTGGAGCACCACGGTTTTCCCCATTTGCATGGACAGGTCATTACACCGGTCCATACTGGACTCAATGATTTTAACCTGAATATTGTCTTTCTCAAGGGACTGGCCAAGTTTGGTTCCGATGCGGCCGCCGCCCACGATAAGCACCTTTTTAACCGGCCTGACCGTTCCGCCTAAAAGGGCCAGGGTTTTTTCAAGTTTTCGGGTGTCACATACAAAATAGATCAGATCCCCTGCCATGGGTTTATCTTTGCCCCTGGGTACAATGACTTTATTGTCCCGGATAATGGCGGCAATCAAAGGCCGGTCCGGACCAAAGGCATGATAGAAATCAGCCAGCTCCATTCCTGCGATGGGAGAGGCTTCCGACAGCCGCAAACCCACATATTTGACACGGCCGTTAACAAATTCTCCCTTGTCCACGGCACCTGGAATGGTCATCAGTTTTCTAATGGTTTTGACAACCTCGGCTTCAGGGTTGATGATGTTGTCTATGCGCGGGGCTTCGTTTTTAAGGCTGGTATGAAAAGGAACAAATCCCTCATTGCGCAGTCGGACCAGTTTTCGGGTCATCGGCGAGATCTGGTTGGCAATCAGGCAGGATACAATATTGATTTCATCGCTGTCTGTGACGGCCAGAAGAATATCTGCACCTAAAATTCCAGCCTCCCGCAGGGTATCCGGGTTACTGCCCGATCCTGTTACGACCTTGACATCCAGGTCTTCAGCAATTTTTCTGGTGGCATGTGCGTTCACATCAACCACCACAACATTCTTGCTTTCAAGGGCCAATCGACCGGCAATGTTGTATCCCACACCCCCGGCACCGATTATCACTATTTTCAAATGAAAACTCCTGGTTCAATATCAAGAATCTGGATTAATGTACCATTGGGCCGTTTTTTACTATATTGGGCGAGAGTCTGTCAACTCAGGCCTGACGCAGGTAAAGAGAAAGCCCCGGTCACTAGGAAACAATGGACCAGGGCTTTGAATTGTTTTTTTTAAGATTATTGAAACTGTTTTTTACATCGTTGTGATGGGCATCCCCATGAGTTTCCACATGAACATGGACAATGCCACAACCACCATCAGGATGATGGACGCCGGAATGCCGTACATGAAAAATTCACCCGGGGTAAACTGCTTGGAGTCGTAGGCAATGGCGTTGGGGGCTGCGCCCACCAGTAAAAGGAACGGCATGCCTGCGGTGACAAGGGCAGCAAACAGGATTACTTCAGGCGCCACATGCAGGTAGGGGGCAATAACCAGTGCCACGGGCAGGGATATCGCGATGGCTGCCACGTTCATGATGAAGTTGGTCATGATCATGACAAAGAAAGCGATGCTTAAGATAAACACAAAATAGTTGGCTTTCTGGAACAAGGTCAGCCAGTTGATGGCAAGCCATTCTGCAGCACCTGTTTCCCACAGGCAGAAACCGATACTCATGGCACCGCCGAACAGCAGGATGATATTCCAGGGAATCGCCTCAAGGTCTTTAATGTCAAGAATGTTGAAGATAAAGAATAAAACCGTTGCCACAAGCATGATCGCGTTTTTGTCAAGTTTGGATATGGCAGGGATGAATTGTTTTACGGACATGATGGCGATGGCGACAAAAATAATGGTTGCTGCCAAAACCTCCTGTTTTGTAATGCCACCCATGGCTTTTCCCAGCATTTTGGCCTTTTCTCTGAGGCCGGGGATGGTTTTTTTCTCAGGCTTGCATACGATCATGAAAAAGCCCCAGAGAAGAAACGTCATAGCCCAGCCCACTGGCGCCATATAATAGGTTAACTCGAAAAAGGAGATCTCCTTTCCCACGATGTCCTTGAAGAATCCAATGGCCACCGCACCACGGGCGGCACCCAGAAGAGTGATAATGGAGCCGGCACCAGCCACAAATGCCATGCCGATGAACAGGCCTTTGCCGAATTTGGTGGGTCCGGGCTCATCCGTATACATCCCGTAAATGGTCATCAAAAGCGGAAACATGGTGGCTGCCACGGCAGTATGGGCCATAATATGAGTCAATGCGGTGGTGACCACAAAACAGCCCAGATATATCATGCTGGTTTTTTCCCCCACAATGGCCAGCATTTTGTACGCCAGACGTTTGGTCAGACCCGTTTTTGTGAACACCATGCCGATGACCAGGGATCCGAAAATAAACAGGACAGACGGATCCATGAAATCCTTAAGGGCTACCTTGGCTGTACGGACCGCAAAGAGTACCTGAAGGGCACCTAAAGCCAGACTGGTCACACCAATGGGTAAAACCTCAAATACCCACCAGGTGCCGGCCAGAAGAAAGATGGCAAGTGCGCCTTTGCCCTGGGCGCTTAATACAAAATGTTTTCCGGCAGGATCCACAGCGTCGGGCCACGCCGGAGAAAAGTTGACAATGGCGAACAGGGTCAGGCCGATTAGCATGAACAGTGTTCTTTTCCAGTCCAGTTTACTTTTTGGTGCATCTGCAATCTCAGTTGTCATTTTGGTTGCTCTCTCCTTTGGGTTAATGAATCATTGCTTCATTTAAATTTTGTTTTTATTGATATTCTTATTATTTTTCAACTCTTTGTTTAATCAAATTTTCCGTTTAAACGGGGCGGTCAAATTTAAATTGCGAACAATGCCAGCCCTGTAGAAGTTCGGGCCTATTTTTGTTTTAATGGATTTTACGCCGGGCACCGCGCAGGCAAGCTCCATGATCTCCTTTTGTGCCCGGGCAAGGTTCATAACTTTTTTATCCAAAATAACAAGCACATGGCCTGAATCAGATTCAATAATCAGGTGGTGTCCAAGGCCGGCCAAGGCTGCATCGACCCTGGAACTGATATTAAAATCAACGGCATGTATATTTTTATTGGCATTTTTTATTGAATTTTCAATGTCTGGCCGTATTTTTCCAAGGGCCTGGCTAACCTCTTCCCTGGTCATGTCATGAACTGTTGTATCAATTTTATTCCATTCCAGAACCATATCATGCCGTGTGGGGTCCCACAGTGAGTCCAAATTCAACTGGGCAGCAAAGCGCTGTTCCCTGTGGTCGGACCTGGAGATGGCAGTGGCGGCGGCCTGTCTGGATAACTGCGCTAAGGCCATGGCCCTTTGGCTGCGGATTCGCATAGGTGCTGCCGACATGATTCTGTAAATGCCGGAAACAGATGCGGGGATCAGGTGGGATAAAACACCTGAAAAAAGGCATGGGCCGTTTAAAATATTTTCGGAGATCTGTACCTTCAATGCAGCCATACATTTTTGTCTGTCGTGGGTGAAATTGTCAAAGGGGATGTGTCTGCCCTGGATGGACCTGAAAATAAGGTCTGTTTTCAGATCATGTGTCTGCCCGGTTTGTTTTACCAGTACCGGATCTTCATACACAGTGCATTGATATAAGGCAGATAATGCGTCAATGAATCGGTAAGGGGAGGCATATAAACCGCATGTAATGGCAATCAGGGGCATGGTCTTTTATCTGCTCAGCCAGGTTCAGGTTATCAATTAAAATCTGAAACACAAATAGCAAGGAGCATGCCATGTTTTAAATTGGCTTGTAGAACAAATGGTTGGATTTTTAAGGAAAAAGAAAAGATTTAAAGTGAGACATTATAAAACAACGCAAACGATACGTTTTGAAACAATTTAATACATTATATTAAATTGCCCTCAACCATGCGGGTGAAAAGGATGTCTCCCGGGTTCAGGGTCTGGGCCTGCCACCGCTCAAAGGCCTTGGCCCAGGTACCGGACACCCCGTCAAATATCTTAAGCTTTTTCCATTTGAGAAACTCATAATATTCATCTTCAATGGCGCCGCAGATCAGTGTGTTGATCTCCTGGGCCAGAAGGGTATGGCACAGTTCATCCGAGGAGGACCTGGGCAGCACAATAATTTTTTTGTCCTGGATGCAGGAATCTTTAGCTGTTGTCAGAATGATGACTTCAGTGGTCAGGTCAAACCTGGGTACAATCTCTTCACCAAGTATTGGGATGGCTATTTTATGCAGTGTCATAAAATTCCTATTCTATCTGATACTCCCTGATTTTCCGCCATAGCGTGCTGCGGCTCATGCCAAGGATTTGCGCGGCTTTATTCTTTTTTCCCCCGGCTGTTTTTAAAGCATCCATAATCATCTGCCGCTGCACCGAGGACCAGGTTTGTCCGGCTCCATCCGGCTGGCGGATTTCCGACATCTGTGGCTGTTCCGCTTGGGTTCGGGGGACATCATCTGCTGCCGGTATATTTGAAACCCTTTGCACAGGTTCATGATCCAGAATATAGGCCGGCAGGTTATCTGATTCGATTCTGGACCCTTGGACCACATTTACCGCATACTCCATGATATTTTTCAATTCCCGGATATTTCCCTCGTAAGTGTAATTCAATAAAACAGACAGGGCCGAGTCAGAAAAACCCTCGATTTTTTTACCCTGTTTTTTTGTGTAGTGGTTCAGGAAATGGTCAAGCAGAAGGCGGATGTCAGCATCCCGTTCCCGTAAAGGCGGCAGATGCACTCTGGCTACATTCAGGCGGAACAGCAGGTCTTTTCTGAATTTACCAATGGATACCATATATTCAAGATCCCGGTGGGTGGCGGCAATAATTCTTACATTCGCATTGAATCCTTTGGTGGCACCTAAAGGATAAATGATTCTGTCATCGAGAAATGTGAGTAGTTTAACCTGTAGGGGCAGGGGCAGGTCTCCGATTTCCGTTAGGAAAATAGTACCGTTGTGCGCCAGCTTGAACCGGCCGGGTTTGTTTTCCACAGCGCCGGTAAACGCCCCTTTCATATGACCGAAGATTTCGGATTCCAAAAGGGTTGCGGGCAGTGCGCCGCAGTTGATTTTAATAAATGGACCGCCTGCGCGCTGGGATGTCTGGTGTACGGCTTCTGCCACAAGGTCTTTACCCGTGCCGGTTTCCCCGGTGATCAGGATGGACGTATCACTTTGGGCAAGCATGGGAAGGGTTTGAAAAATCATTTCCATTTTCCGGCTTCGGCCGATGATATTGGCAAAACTGTAGGCCACGTTCTTTTCAGGGTCATTGGTGGCACTGCTTCTCAGATCCTCGATGGTTTCCATATAACCTGTGAAATGACCCTGGTTATCCATGATTTGTGCGGTGGTAATGCGCACAGGCAGTTTCTGGCGGTCTGCATTGATAATATCGCTGGTGCAGGATATGGAACGGTCTTTGCGGTGGGTGGCGAGGACCGGGCAGTTGATGATGCATGCAGAACTGCGCAGGACATTTTTGCAGGGAATGCCCCTGGCCATATCCAGGGAAAACCCTGTCAGTGCCTGGAAGAAGCGGTTAAGATGAACCACCCGCAAATCCTTATCCATCAATAGGATGCCCAGGGGGATTTCATCCAGGATATGGGCAAAATCCAGAGGCGATCGCATTAACTGATGAATTTCAGGAAATAATTGCATTCTTGAACAAAGGTCCTTTTTATCTGCTGTCTCGCCAATAACAGGCCGCAAGTCAGTTTCTACCATCCCCTTCCGTGATTTACAAATGAAAACCCGAAAGAATTAAAGCAGTTTTAAATGCCAATTCCAGGTGCCTGGACGTGGCTTCATCCGGATGCCTTTAGGTATATTTTCGAAAAGATTAACGAGCATGACAAAGCCTGCCTGTTTTAATTCCCCGGTTTTAGATGATAGGTCCAGGGACCAGTTCGGGAAGGTGTGGTAGGTTGCATTGTACTTGCTGGTCCAGGCGGCTTCTCCCATGGGACTGGTAAAGCTTTTTCCAAGATCCAGGTCCGGGGCCGCAATCCTTGATATGGCCACGGGCCAATTGGCCCGGCAGACCGCGCCTAAAGGCAGGCAGCAGCGTTCCGGCAGGGATAAAAGAACCTCTCTCTCCAATTCCGGGCTTGCAATGGCCCCTGAAAAACCGTTGCGTTTCAGCATGTCCACGGCAAGGCAATTGGTGATATTGCAAAAAGGCCCTGCCCAAATGTTGAGTCTTTGGGGATTATCAAACAGGGATATCTGCCAGGGGGAATTGAGCACAAAGTTTTTTGCCCCTTTTTTTAATGCGGTGTTTACATAGTTTTGGCAGATCTTCTCCTCTTCGGGGAAAAGCACGGGATCCAGCCACAACCAGGCCCGGGGGGGGGCTTTGATTCCATAGTTGTTTGCAGAAATCCAGAAGCCCGTGTCATTGTGTGTTCTTAAAGCAGCTGGCTGCTTTCTGAAAACATCCATTTCACATATACCAGGCTGTTTTTTTTCTCTATGACCGTTTGTTTTTCCTGATGATTTTACGCTGCCCCCGCCATTGTTGCGGATAGCGGACAGATTTGACGGTCTGATCGTTACCTTGGGAATTTCATCAAGTTCGGCACCAAGGCGTGATAATTTTTCTTCCAGCTCACTTCCTCTGCGGTCAATAAGGAAAACAGAGGTGCCTTTGTTGATACGCTTGCCTTTCTGGGCAGATAAAAAACATTTTCCTTTCTTGGGGATGGCCCGGGTCACCTTCTGGATTTGGTGGAAGGCATCTTCTTCATATCCGATGCGTAAAAGATCCCCTGGCAGAAGCGCCTCCCTTGAAATAAGATATGGATTCTCAGGATTCTTTACCCGGCCTAAAAATAGGCCGGAGCCCGTTTCAGACGCATGATCCAGAGGATTTGACACCCGATGGGATAAAAGGTTGTAATGGCAGCCCTGTCTTCCCAACGCATACGCTAAAAACGACAACGCCTGCTTTTTTTGCTCCGGCGCATCCCTGAGCAGTTTATACGCCATCACCGTATAATAAACATAATGGGGGCTTTTTTTTCTGCCTTCAATTTTCCAGGTACTGATGTTGGGAATTTCCTTGAGCACCTTAGCCAGCACATCTGCTGACAGATCCATACATGAGAAATACCGGGCTTTTTTCCCATTTTGTTCATAAAGCCGCCGGCAGGGCTGAACGCAACGCCCCCGCAACGCACTTTTTCCGCCAAACCAGGAACTCCAGTAACAGCGGCCTGACACGGAATAGCAAAGTGCACCATGGACAAACACCTCAAGGTCCATGGCTCCGGGGGCAGCCGCTGCCATGGACCTGATGTCATCAAGGCAGAATTCCCTGGGCAGCACCACCCGGGAAAAGCCCGCTTTTTGGGCAGCCTCAAGTCCGGCAGGATGGGTGCAGTTGCCCAGGGTGGACAGGTGGAGTTTTCCTTTAAATCCTGCTTGCCCGGCGAGACTGACCATGGCAGTATCCTGGATAATCAGGGCATCGATATCCGCATACTGGGCAAGCTTGTCAAGAATACGAAGTACCTTGTCGATTTCGGATTCTTTAATTAAAGAGTTGAAGGCAACATACACCTGAATCCCTTTTGAATGGGCAAGTTTGGTCAGTCTTGCCAGTTCCTCAATGGAAAAATTGCCGGCTTCCATGCGGGCGGAAAATATTTTAAGGCCGCAGTAAATCGCGTCTGCACCAGCGGCTATTGCAGCAAAAAAAGAGTGAATATCCCCGGCAGGCGCCAGAATTATTGGTAGTTTTGATGGTTGGCAGGTCATAGGCCGTTCATGTCCAGGTATGGGTAAACTAAATTTATTGCAATTTAAGGTAATGATGTCAGAATATCATTTTTTTGCTGTGAAAGCAGGCTTGGTAAATATTCAAAAGATCCATTCGAGGATCATAACAAAACAATGAGGAGGGCAAATGTTTGCAATTCATGATGAAAACGGTTATGCCGAGCCAGTGGAAGGCATTGAGATGAAAACCCTGGTGTATGGGGAAAAGACGCTTCTGGTCCGGTTTAAAATGACCAAAGGGGCATTGCTGCCCTCCCACACCCATCCCCACGAGCAGACCGGATATCTTGTTTCCGGCCGCATTAACCTTTGCATTGGAAGTGAATGCCACAATGCCGGCCCCGGAGATTCCTGGTGCATTGAGTCCGGGGTGGCGCATCGTGCCGAAGTCCTGGAAGACAGCGTTGCCATTGAGGTTTTTTCACCGGTACGGGAAGATTACCTGCCCTGAATCCGTTGGTTTTTGCCGGCGCCAAAAGAGGAATAAACCTTTAAGCTTCAGACATGCAGATTTTACAAGGTTTATAGCCCTGGGCCTCAGCCTCTTCTTTTGTGGTAAAATCCATGCTGCAGTTTTTACCGCTGGCAAAATTACACATCACGCTGTGGAAAACCAGGGTTTCAATATTTCCTTTAAATTGAACACTTGCATCTGCCGGTGCCGCTTCTTCGGATGCAGGCGGTTCAGTAACCTGAGAGGTGGCAGTTGAAGGGTGGCCCGCTTTTTTCTCCGGCTGTGCTTCCTCTTGTTGTGTATGCGGTGATTCAATCTTTGCCTGGTTGTCATTGTTGTCGGACTGCTTGAGTTCCTCAATGCCAAGGTATACTGCGAGCGCACCGCCAATAATCATCAATACAGGAACCAGTCCTGACAAAAAATTTAAAAAATTAAAGAAGTTAAACGCAAAGCCCGGGATAGCAATAAGCAGTATCAGGGCACCAATAATAAATTTTTTCATACATCCGCTCCATAGAAGTGTCTGGTCTGTTAAAAAAGGATCAGGATCTCAAGGCCAAGGCCGTATGCTTACCCTTTTTATGGTGAAATTTGCAGCGTTGTCAAGGCAATGGCACAAAAATTGACACAAAAGTTGACACTGATAATGGTTAAATAAAGAAAAAAACTTCTTTTTAAAGAAGCGCCTGGGTGCCTAAGGGGATGTAGCACCGGTATCAGGACTTCGGCAAAGCATGAGCCACCACATCCTAAACTCCATCAGGGCGTCGGCATTTTCCTGGTGTTGGCATTTAAAAAGGGTCAAGGAATATGCCTCTTCAAACTCTTCCGGGGTAAAAATTAAATCATTTTGATCCAGAATTTCCTGCCGTGCCTGACTGTTGTCTGCTTTTACCAGCCTGGTTCTGAGATCATTGTCATGTTGTCCTTGTTTGATAAAGTTAATGGCATTTTGAATAGTCATGTTATTCTCCTAAAAAAAATTTATAACAAAAGACTGCAAATAAAATGCCAACGAAACGATGATGATTGAATATCCTTCGGTCCTGTTTGAAAACAAAGGCTGCGTGGTCAGTTTCCGGTGTGGATGGAAGAAAGAAATATAAATAATGTCGGAAAAAAAATTTGAGAGTATCGGAAAGAGCGGCATTAATGACAAAATTGAAAGATTGAAAACGATTTTGTAAGAGTTGGAAAAGGATTGGTAAATTATTTGTGGACTGTTTTATGGCCCGGGTGTTTCCCAATCTTTGGCTTTATGGTACAGGTTAATAAAATAAGGAATGAATCAATTGATGAAACCAGGCCTAGAACCCATTTTTTACAGTCTAAAACCCAAAGATGTTATCGGCGTGGCCGCACCATCGGCCAGATTTGATGCGCAGGCGTTCCAAAAAGGGGTCTTATGTCTTGAAGCCATGGGGTTTGAAGTACACATCCCCAACGGCATAACAGACCGGTACAGATACCTTGCCGGCACAGATCGGCAACGGGCGGATGTGCTTAATTCGCTGTTTGCCGATCCTGGGATCAAAGGCATCATTGCGGCAAGGGGCGGATTCGGTGCCATGCGTCTTTTGCCATTGCTGGACTGGGATACCATTGCTGGAAATCCGAAACTGTTTATGGGGTTTTCAGATCCCACCGCTTTGATCAGTTCCCTGGTGTGCAAAGCCGGAATGTGTGCCCTGCATGGTCCAAATCTGGTTTCCCTTGGCCAGGCGGATAAAAAGACACTGGACAGTTTCGCAAAAACCGTAACAGGCTGCTTTACACGTATTGATCTGCCTTCTGATCAGGTGCTGGCGGGTGGACGTGCCACAGGACGGCTTATGGGCGGGAATCTGGCCACCCTGGTTCATATGATTGGTACAGCGTATCAGCCTGATTTTACAGGCAGTATCCTTTTTATAGAGGACGTGGGTGAACCGGCATACAAGATTGACAGGATGCTGACCCAGATGAAAATGGCCGGTGTGCTGGAATGTGTACAGGGGGTCGTGACCGGGTCTTTTGAAGATTGTGACAATGAGACCTATATCCCTCAGATCATTCAAGAGATCTTTTTTGACGCAAACATTCCGATCTGCATGGGCCTTGAAGTGGGGCACGGGGCAGTTAACCTTTCCCTTCCCATGGGAGGCGGCGTCATTCTGGATGCTGACCATGCCTGCCTTGAATGGGATCTTGCCACACGATGAAACCTCGCGCGTTTCAAAATATTGACAGCGCTATGGCCAATGCTGTGTCGGACAATGTGTTTCCGGGGGCTGTGCTGCTGTGGGCTCACAGAAGCGATGTCCTTTACCATAAATCCTTTGGTGTAACAGACATACGATTTGGGGAACCTGTGACATTGAATACGGTTTTTGATCTGGCCTCCCTGACCAAGCCCCTGGTCACAGCCCTGGCTGTGGCAGATCTGATTTCATCAGGGCAGTTGTCCCGGAAAACTTGTTTACAGGACGTCCTGCCGGCTGCCTGGGGAACCGATAAAGCCAAGATCACCATTGACATGCTGCTGCGCCACAGATCTGGTCTGCCTGCCTGCCGTCCTTATTTTAAAGCGCTTCCTGTCCCGGTCCCCGGCATGGAAGCTAGAAAGTGCCTGCGGCGGCTGGTGCTGGCGGAACCCCTGGAATATGAGCCCGGTTCCAAGGAAAATTACAGTGATCTTGGGTTTATCCTGCTGGCCTGGGTGGTGGAGTCTCTATCTGGTGTCCGGCTGGACACATTTATTAACGATCGGATCTTTGCACCTTTGAAAATCAACGATTTGTTTTTCAATCCCCTTTGCTCTGATTTAACAAGGCCCATGGAGAATAAAACGACCCTTGTTTTTGCCGCTACCTCCCATTGCCCCTGGCGTAAAAAAATGATGCTGGGAGAGGTGGAAGATGAAAATGCCTGGGCTGCAGGCGGCGTTGAAGGGCATGCCGGCCTCTTTGGCACCGCTGCCGGGGTTCACCGCCTGTGCTGTCAGATCCTGCAGGCCCTTGAACATAACGAAACTAAAGTGATCAATTCATCTGTCATTCGATGTTTTGCAGATAAAAATAATGGGATGATGCGTCCGGCAGGCTTTGATTCTCCTAGTGAAAAGAACGCTTCCTCCGGTCGTTTTTTTTCTAAACGATCTGTCGGGCACTTGGGCTTTACCGGCACATCTTTCTGGATAGATCCTGATAACGGCCTGATTACGGTGCTTTTGACGAATCGGGTACATCCGAGCCGGGAAAATATTGATATAAGGAAATTCAGGCCCAGAATTCATGATTTGATCGCGTCTGCTTATAATATACAGGGGTGAAACACTTTTATTCTTGTAAAAAAAATCTAAGTTTGTTAGCAACTATTTTTTAGTAGTATTTTTTCATTATGATAAAACACAACTCCCAATTTTGTATGAAAGAGGACAAATGAATTTTGTAACTGATACCTTGCTTGGGGCCTTTTCCAACGATCTGGCCATTGATCTTGGCACCGCAAATACTCTTGTTTATGTTAGGGGAAAAGGAATTGTATTAAGTGAACCTTCAGTGGTGGCGGTCAGAACGGACAATCAGGCCAGAAACAAAGTGCTGGCGGTGGGGTTAGAAGCGAAGCGCATGCTGGGAAGGACGCCGGGCAATATTGTAGCCATCCGACCTCTGCGAGACGGGGTTATTGCTGATTTCGCAGTGACCGAAGCCATGCTCAAGCATTTTATCCGTAAAGTTCATAACAACAGAAAAACTCTGGTTCGCCCAAGGATTGTTATTGCTGTGCCTTCGGGCATCACCCCGGTGGAAAAAAGGGCGGTCAGGGAAACTGCGGAATCCGCCGGTGCCAGGGAGGTTTTTCTGATAGAAGAGCCCATGGCTGCGGCAATCGGTGCAGGCCTTCCCATTACGGAACCCGTCTGCAATATGATTGTGGATATTGGCGGGGGGACCACTGAGGTGGCGGTCATCTCCCTGGCCGGGATCGTCTATACCCATTCCCTGAGAGTGGCCGGGGACAAGATGGATGCCTCCATCAGCCAGCATATCAAGCGCAAATATAATCTGCTCATCGGCGAAAGAACCGCCGAAATTATTAAAACAACCATTGGCAATGCCTATCCTAGTCCGGAAAACCTTGAAACCATAGAAGTCAAGGGCAGGGACCTGGTTTCCGGCATTCCCAAGATTCTGGCCATTGACTCCGAAGAGGTCCGGGGGGCTATTTCCGAGCAGATTGACTCGATCATTGAAACCGTTCGCACTGCCCTGGAACAGACCCCGCCGGAACTGGCCGCTGATATCGTGGACACCGGCATTGTTTTAACCGGCGGTGGTGCCTTGTTGAAAAATCTGGACAAGCTGATGCAAGAAAAATGTGGGCTTCCCATTACCGTGGCTGATGATCCCTTAGCCACCGTGGCACTGGGCTGCGGCAAAGCCCTTGACAGTATAGAAATTCTTAAAGAAGTGGTCATCAGCTAAAGGTAATGTTTTCCAAGCGGATCATGATGATTGTCGGCGTAGGCTTTTTTATTGCGGTGTCGTTTACCGTAATCACCATGTCCAGCCGGGAGACCCTTCCTCTGGAAGGTGTTGAAAGACTGGCCATAACGCTGACATCTCCTTTTCAGTTTGTGGCCTCCCGTATTATCGGTTTTACTGAATCGGTATGGCAGACCTATTTTTCATGTGTGCTCGCCGCGGAAGAAAACCGGGCGTTGAGAAACGAGTTGTCAAAGGCCCGGCACACAGCCAACAGAGCCAAAGAGCTTGAGCTTGAAAATGCCCGTTTAAAGAAATTTGTCAATTTCCAAAGTTCAGTGCCTGCTGCCTATGTTGTGGCAGCCCAGGTGATTGCCCGGGATCCGTCCCCCTGGTTTAAAACCATCATGATTGATAAGGGTGCAAAAGACGGGTTGATCAAAGGGCTGCCGGTGCTGGTGTCAGAAGGAATCGTAGGACAGGTTATTAACGTGTCCGGCCGTTTTTCCCGGGTGCTGCTGATTACCGACCGCAATTCAGCGGTTGATGCGCTGATTCAGGACACCCGGGTCCGCGGCATGGTCAAAGGTAATAACGAAGCCACCTGTTCCTTTGTATATACCTTGAGAAAAGATGCGGTCCAACCAGGGCAGGTAATAGTCTCTTCAGGACTGGACCAGGTATTCCCCAAAGGATTGAGAATCGGAACGGTTCTTGATGTGAAAAAAATTCAATCCCAGCTGTTCCAGAATGTCACCATAAAAACTGCTGTAGATTTTGGCAGGCTTGAAGAAGTGCTGGTGTATAAAAATGCCGATTGACAGGCGGATGCTTCCGGTATGATTAATTTCATATTTTTTTTCTTTGCCACCTTGGGTTTGATTATTCTTCAAACCGTTGTTCTCCCTGAATTTTCCTGGTTTCCCCACTGTTTCGATCTGATGGTCATCAATGTACTGTACCTAAGCCTTTTTTCCCAACGCTACTGGGTGCCTTTCTGTCTTGTGATCATCGGCAGTATCATGGACAGCCTGTCAGGCGCACCGTTTTTCATTCATACCGTCTCGTATCTGTGTATTTACCTGATCGTTTTTTTTCTGCGCTGGCTGATTTTTCAGCACTCCGTTATTTTTGTTTTTATCGTCGGCCTTGCATCTGTTTGCATGTATCAGGGGTTGGCTATGTTCAGTGTTTTTCTGCTCCAGGAACACAAGGCGATTGCCGTCAGGGATTACCGCCTCTGTATCGATCAGATCATCTGGGCCGCTTTGGGCATACCCATTGGTGTCTGGTTCCTGAAAACCATGCACCAGAAATTTTTACATGCCGTAAGACAGTCCCGCTGCCAGATGGCTTGCAAATACAGGGGATAATGTGGGCGGAGAAATCAATAAAAATTCAGATAGAGAATGGATCAAGCGTCGATATATGGGGGCTGGTCTGTGCATTGTTTTTGTTTTTAGCGTTCTTCTTTTAAGGCTTGTTTATCTTCAGGTGATCCGCGGGGAAGAATACCGGCGGTTGTCAAAGACCAATTGTGTCCGGCTCAAAGGTATTAAAGCCCCCAGGGGACTGATTTATGACCGCAATCACAATCTTCTTGTGGACAACCGGCCGGCCTTTGACTTGACCATTGTTCTGGAGGATGCCAAACCCCTGAAAGAAATCCTTGAGCGCCTGGCCGAACTGACCGGCGATTCACGTGAAGACCTGATGGCAACCATAGAAAAAGCCGGCAGAGCGGCATTTTACAAACCACTTGTCCTTAAACGGGACATAACACGGGACCTGCTTGCGGTCATAGAGGCCCATCAGTTTGATCTGCCCGGTATCCACATTGATATTGAACCCACCCGAAATTATATCCATAAGAAAACCGCCGCCCACCTTTTAGGCTACCTTGGTGAGATCAATCAGGAGGAACTGGCTTCCGGTAAATTCCCGAATGTCCGGTCCGGAGATTCAATCGGAAGGTACGGGATTGAAAAAAGCTTTGAGGCAGATCTGCAGGGCCAAAGGGGGGGACACCAGGTCGAAGTGGATGTGAACGGCCGGGTGATAAAAATACTTGAGACCGTGGAACCGATTTCCGGAAAGGATCTAATCCTGACACTGGATCTGGTGCTTCAGCAGCAAGCTGAAAGCTTGCTTGGAGAGAATGACGGGGCCGTTGTGGCCCTTGATCCCTCAAACGGGGATGTTCTGGTTATGGCATCCTCCCCCAGTTTTGACCAGAATGACTTTATTGGTGGTATCTCCCGGAAGAAATGGCAGGCTTTACGGGATGATCCGGGCCGCCCCATGAACAACAAGGCCATTCAGGCGGAATATCCCCCGGCGTCCACATATAAGACTATTACGGCCCTGGCAGGGCTTGAAGAAAAGATCATTGACCGCAATTCCACCTTTTTCTGCCCGGGATTTTATGCGTTTGGCAACCGGCGCTACCATTGCTGGAGTAAACACGGACATGGCACGTTAAATGTTGTGGGTGCCATTGCCCAGTCCTGCGATGTCTTTTTTTATCAGACCGGTGAAAAAGTAGGGGTTGATGCCCTGGCAAGGTATGCGCATGGCGCTGGCTTAGGACGGTTGACCGGCATCCGCCTAGCCAATGAGCGCCCGGGTTTGATTCCCACTTCAGCATGGAAGAAAACGCGGTTCAAAGAGCCCTGGCAAGCCGGTGAAACCCTGTCCATCAGTATCGGCCAGGGATTTGATCTGGTTACCCCTTTGCAGATGGCGGTGTTCATTTCTGCGGTTGGGAATAATGGGACCCTTTACCGGCCAAGGCTTGTCAAATCTGTTCAGGATGCAAAAGGGCAGGTGATCAGGGAAATTGAACCCGAGATTACCGGCGGGTTGCCCGTCTCCCAAAAAAATCTGGCCATTGTGCGACAAGGGCTTTTCGAAGTTGTGAACGGAAACCGTGGCACTGCCCGGCAGATCCGTCTTCCCGGCGTTGAAATCGCGGGAAAAACAGGTACGGCACAGGTGTTTTCCCGGAAAGCCGGGGAGAAGTTTGATAACAAAAAACTCAAGCGCACCCTCCAGGATCATGCCTGGTTTGTCTGTTATGCGCCTGCCCAGGACCCTAAAATAGCCATTGCCGTGATCATTGAACATGGAGAGCATGGCTCAAGTGCGGCAGCTCCGGTAGCAAAAGAGTTGATCCATACCTATTTCGGGGACCCTGAAATTCCAACTGCCGTGGTCAAGGACGACAAGGCACATCTGGAGTGAAAAAAATGTTTGACCGCCGTCTCATATCAAATTTTGACTGGGGATTTTTTTTACTTATCTGCTTGATTTGCATTCTGGGGCTGACTATCCTCTATTCGGCGGTGACAGCCGGATACGCCGGAACTGCCGTGAATCCCCTTTTTAAAAAACAGGTTGTCTGGATGGCCGTTGGTTTTGTCATCGTGATGGGCTGTCTTGTTATCGATTTTAAAGAGTTTGGCAAACTTCATCTTCTAATATATGCCGCATGTGTCGGACTTCTGGTGGCCACCTGGCTTGTGGGGCAAATCGGCGGCGGCTCCCAGCGCTGGCTGGTATTAGGCCCTGTTCGGATACAGACCTCGGAACTGATGAAAATTTCTTTAATCATCAGCCTGGCTTCGGTGTACGCAGACAGTATCAGTCCCGAAGGTTTAGGCTTCAGGCATCTGATCAAGCCGGCAATTTTATGTATTATCCCCGTTGGCCTCATCGTTATCCAGCCCGATCTTGGTACAGGGCTTTTGCTTTTGCTGATTGCAGGCTGTCTTACTTTATTTGTAAAAGTCGAAAAAAAAGTTTTATTCACCTTTGGGGTGGCAGGCCTCTCCCTGGTGCCTCTGATGTGGTTTTTTGGTCTTAAGGATTATCAGAGAGACAGGATTTTAACCTTTTTGAATCCCGAACGGGATCCCCTTGGTACAGGGTATCACATCATCCAGTCCAAGATTGCCATTGGTTCGGGCATGCTTACCGGGAAAGGATTTCTCCATGGAACCCAGAATGCTTTGAATTTTCTGCCTGAACAGCATACGGATTTTATTCTTTCCGTTCTGGCTGAAGAGTGGGGGCTTGTGGGCTGTGCCGTGCTGCTGATCCTTTATTTTATCTTACTGTTCTGGGGGTTGAACATTTCTTATAATTGCCGGAATATGTTTGGTTCCCTTCTGGCCATGGGCGTTACCATTATGATTTTCTGGCAGATTTTTATTAATGTCGGAATGGTTATGGGCCTGATGCCGGTGGTCGGCGTGCCTTTACCCCTGGTTTCCTATGGCGGGTCCTCGGTTGTGACCAACATGGTTGGCTTTGGTATTCTGCTAAATATCAGCATGCGAAAATTCAACACGGCCTGACCAAAAAACCGTGTTTGGACGAAAAGTTGCCCAGATGCAAGGCGTAGAAAAATTTACAACCGGAGCATACTAAAGTATGTGAGGATTGTAAATTTTTCTGCAACGCCGCAGATAGGTGACTTTTCGTTCAAACACGATATTAGAATTCCTGTATTCTGTGTTGACAAAAGGCCTACTGGATGGTACTCAAGTCTCGATCATTCTAAGCATTTAGGCTGTATCCGAGCGATTTCAGCCAATAGGATATAAGTAGTTAATTTTTTGTAATTATTAACTGGTGGAGGAATTTTATGATAACTGTGATTCCTGATATATCAGCGGTATATCAGATGGTCAATTTTCTTGTCCTGCTATTCCTCCTCAACCTGGTTCTGTACAAACCCATTCGAAATGTCATTCTCGAAAGAAAATCCAAGGTCGGCACCTTAAGTTCGGGTGTTGAAAAAGCCTCGGATGATCTTGAAAAACAAAAGGATGATTACCAGAAAGGGTTGAGACAGGCAAGGGGAGAAGGCCTCAAGAAAAAAGAGGTGTTCATTGAGGAGGCGTCTGCAGAGGAAAAGGAAATTATTACCCGGATCAATCAGAAAGCGCAGGCTAACTTTGCCCAAATAAAGGCACAGGTAGCTGAAGAAACCGAACAGGCCCGTAAAGCGCTTGAGGCCGAGGTTGAGGTGTACGCCAAAGCTATCGGCGAAAAGATTCTTGGGAGGGCATGTTAATGGAAAAAATTAATTGGAAAAAACACCTTAAGGTTTCCGCAACTGTCGTGGCCCTTGTGGCTGGTGCGACAGTGGTCTGGGCTTCCGGCGGCGGTCATGGTGAAGCAGCGATTCACAATGCATGGAAGGATGTTGATACCTGGAAAGTGCTCAACTTCGTTCTCCTTGCGTTAGGCTGTTTCTTCATCGCAAGAAAGCCGGTGGTGCACTTCTTTTCTTCCCGGACAAAGGGGATTGAAGAGGAGTTGACAGACCTGGAACAGAAAAAAGCCGACGCAGAGAAAAAACTTGCAGAATACGAAGCCCGGTTTAGAAATCTTGAACAGGAATCTGAACAGATTGTTGAGGATTACATCAAACAGGGTGAAGATGCCAAGAAGAGAATTCTTGCAGAGGCTGAAGCCCAGGCTGAAAAACTTGAAGATATGGCAAAACGCAATATCGAACAAGAATTCAAAGCCGCAAAGGCTCTTCTTAAGCAGGAAGTTGTGGATCGTGCAATGGAGCAGGCAGAGGCACTCATTAAAAAATCCATCACAACCCAGGATCAGAACCGTCTGGTCGATGAATACTTGAAAAAGGTGGAGGCATAATGAAGAATCATGCAGTTTCAAGGCGTTATGCCAAGGCGTTGATTTTGATAGGCCAGGAGGATGGTCAGGCGGACGGGTACAATAATGAGCTTTCCGCGATGGTTGCGCTTTTAGACTCCAATGAGGGGTTTGAACCGGCCCTTACCAATCCGCTAATCAGAAAAAGTGACCGTAAAAAGCTTCTTGAGGCGGTAATTGCTTCTGCAGGCTTTTCAAAAGTGATGAATTCTTTTTTGTCTTTGCTTTTTGATAAAGGCAGGATCGGTTTTCTCAGAGACATTGCAACCTATTACAGTACCATGGCTGATGAACTTAAAGGTGTTGTCCAGGCAACTGTTGTGGCTGCCACGACTTTGTCCAAGACAAACATTAATAAAATTCAGAAGTCGTTGTCTGATAAAACCGGTAAAACCGTTGTCCTTGATGTACAAAAGGATTCAAGCCTTATTGGCGGTATCATCACAAAAATAGGTGATCTTGTTCTTGACGGCAGCGTAAAAACCCAGCTGATCAATATGAGGGAAACTTTAAAAAAAGGTGAGAGTGTATAATGGAAATTAAAGCAGAAGAAATAAGCCAGATAATCAAAGATCAAATTAAAGGGTTTGATGTACAGGTTGATCTGAGCGAAACAGGTGTTGTTCTGTCTGCGGGTGACGGTATCGCCCGTGTTTATGGTTTGGAAAAAGTAAAAGCCATGGAGCTGGTTGAGTTCCCTGGTGGGATTCTGGGTCTTGCGCTCAACCTTGAAGAAGACAACGTCGGTGTGGCCATTCTTGGTGATGACAAGGTCATCAAAGAAGGCGACATGGTTAAAAGAACCGACCGTATCGCTTCCGTCCCCGTTGGTGAAGCCCTGCTGGGTCGCGTTGTAACCACCACAGGCGAGCCCGTTGACGGCAAAGGTCCCATCGATTCTGATAAATATATGAACATGGAGCTGGTTGCTCCGGGTGTTATTGCCAGAAAAGGTGTTCACGAACCCTGTTATACCGGTTCTAAGGCGGTTGACGGCATGACTCCGGTTGGTCGCGGCCAGCGTGAATTGATTATCGGTGACCGTCAGATCGGCAAAACTGCCGTTGCTGTTGACGCCATCATCGCCCAGAAAGAAAGCGGTATTAAATGCATCTATGTTGCCTGCGGCCAGAAAAAATCCACGGTGGCCCAGGTGGTTGCTGCCCTTGAAGAGCACGGTGCCATGGAATACACCACCGTTGTTATCGCCTCTGCTTCCGAGTCTGCCGCCATGCAGTACCTGGCTCCCTATGCCGGTTGCGCCATGGGCGAATACTTCCGTGACAAAGGCGAACATGCCTTGATCATCTATGATGACTTGTCAAAACAGGCGGCTGCTTACCGTCAGGTATCTCTGCTGCTCAGACGTCCGCCCGGACGTGAAGCCTTCCCCGGCGACATTTTCTACAACCATAGCCGTCTGCTGGAACGTTCCGCCAAGATGAGTGATGAGCTCGGTGCCGGCTCTTTGACCGCGCTTCCCATCATTGAAACCCAGGAAGGCGACGTATCCGCATTTATTCCCACAAACGTTATCTCCATTACCGACGGCCAGATCTTTCTGGACAAAGACCTGTTCTTTGCAGGTATTCGTCCGGCCATCGACGTTGGACTCTCCGTATCCCGCGTTGGTGGTGCTGCCCAGGTAAAAGCCATGAAACAGGTTGCCGGTACCCTTCGTCTGGATCTGGCCCAGTACAGAGAACTCGAAGCCTTTGCCGCTTTCGGTTCCGACCTGGATGCCGCCACCCAAAGACAGTTGACCCGTGGTGAAAGACTGGTTGAGCTGCTTAAACAGCCTCAATATAAGCCGCTTCCCATGGAAAAACAGGTAACGGTTCTTTATGCAGGTACCAAAGGTTATCTTGATAAATATCCCAAAGAAGCCGTTCCCGCCTATGAGGCAGGCCTCTACCCCTTTGTTGAAAGCCGGTTCCCGGAAGTATTCACCGGCCTGAAGGAAAAACAGAAAATTGATGATGAACTCGAGGCCAAGCTCAAACAATGCCTTGAAGCCTATGACGCAGAGTTCAAAGAGACCATAAAATAATTTAAGGTCAATCTGGACTGATTTGTGAAAACAAACACTAACTTATAGGCGCAAAGGTAGATCATATGGCAACGTTAAAAGAAGTACAATCGAAAATAGTCAGCGTTAAAAAGACTAAACAGATTACCTCTGCCATGAAAATGGTCGCCACTTCGAAACTGCGCGGTTCCCAGAATGCCATGGAAGCGTTCAAGCCCTATGCTTCCAAATTTGCTGAAGTTCTGGGATCCATTGCCGGGAAATCAGGAGAGGATGCATCGCCGCTTCTGGTACCCAAGGAAGAAGTTAAAAAGGTGGCCCTGCTCCTGTGCACCTCTGACAGGGGACTGTGTGGCGGATTTAATTTTAATCTGATTGATAAAGCTGTAAAAATGCTCAAATCTGAGCTTGAAGGAAAAGAGGTTTCTTTTGTCTGTTACGGCAAAAAAGGTCGTGACTGGGCAAAAAAATCAGGCCGAACCATTGATGCCCAATACCTCGGCGTTGTTGGCGGCAAACCGGACTTCTCGGTAGCTTCAAGTTCCGGTCAGACATTGATCAACAACTTCCTTGATGGAGATGTTGATGAAGTATATCTGATTTATTCTGAATTTCAAGGCATGGCAAAACAGGTACCGACGGTTAAGCAGATTCTTCCCATACCTTCCCTTGAAGATATTGTGGATGAGGACGCTGCTGCACCGGCAGATGACAACGGAACCTTTTTGCCGGAACACATTTGTGAGCCGTCTTCTGACGCGCTTCTTGGGAAGATGCTGCCTAAAAATATTTTTATTCAGATATTTGATGCAATTCTTCAGACGTCAACGTCTGAACATGCCGCTCGTATGCGGGCCATGGAAAATGCAACCAAGGCTTGTGAAGATATGGTAGGTGAACTGCAAACCATATTCAATAAAACAAGACAGGCTGCCATTACCAACGACCTCATGGATATCGTCGGCGGTGCCGAAGCCCTTAAGGGATAATCGTTTAGGATATGCGCATAGATAAAACAGCTTTATAGGAGAATAAAATGGCTGAAAATATAGGTAAAATTTCACAGGTCCTCGGCGCTGTTGTTGACGTTGAGTTTGAGGCCGGAAAACTTCCTCCGGTACTGACCGCTTTGACTGTAACCAACCCCACCATTGGGGATATGGAAGACAACCTGGTTATCGAAGTTGCCCAGCACTTGGGCGACAATGTTGTCCGCTGCATCGGCATGGACGTTACTGACGGGCTTCAAAGAGGCATGGCCGTAAAAGATACCGGCGCTCCCATTATGATGCCGGTTGGCGAAGCATCTCTGGGGCGCGTTCTTAATGTTGTGGGACGTCCTGTTGACGGGCTTGGCGATATTTCCAAAGACAAAATGCTTCCGATTCACAGACATGCCCCCTCTTTTATCGAGCAGGACACTTCCGTTCGCGTTCTTGAAACCGGCGTAAAGGTCATCGACCTTCTGGTTCCCTTCCCTCGTGGCGGTAAAATGGGTATGTTCGGTGGTGCCGGCGTTGGCAAGACCGTTATCATGATGGAAATGGTTAACAACATCGCCATGCAGCACGGCGGTATCTCCGTATTCGGCGGTGTTGGTGAAAGAACCCGTGAAGGAAACGACCTTTACCATGAAATGAAGGATTCCGGTGTTCTTCCCAAGTGTGCACTGGTATACGGCCAGATGACGGAACCTCCCGGAGCCCGTGCCCGGGTAGCCCTGTCCGCTCTGACCTGCGCTGAATACTTTCGTGATGAAGAAGGCCAGGACGTGCTTCTTTTTGTTGATAACATCTTCCGTTTCACCCAGGCTGGTGCGGAAGTTTCCGCAACCCTGGGACGTATGCCGTCTGCCGTTGGTTACCAGCCGACTCTTGCGGTTGACATGGGCGAGCTTCAGGAACGTATTACATCAACCGACAAAGGTTCCATCACTGCTGTTCAGTGCGTTTATGTACCTGCCGATGACTTGACTGACCCGGCTCCTGCTACCACATTTGGTCATCTTGACGGTACCGTTGTTCTTTCCCGTCAGATTGCCGAGCTTGGTATTTATCCTGCAGTGGATCCCCTTGACTCCACGTCAAGAATTCTTGACGCAGCATACATTGGTGAAGAGCACTATAATGTTGCCCGGGTTGTGCAGCAGACCCTGCAAAAATACAAAGAACTCCAGGACATCATTGCCATCCTTGGTATGGATGAATTGTCTGACGAAGATAAAGTTACTGTACAGCGGGCCAGAAAACTGCAGAAGTTTCTGTCCCAGCCCTTCCATGTGGCTGAAACCTTTACCGGTATGGCCGGTGTATTCGTAAAGGTTGAAGACACCGTCAGATCTTTCAAAGAGATTATCGAAGGTAAGCATGATGACCTTCCCGAAAATGCTTTCTATATGGTTGGAGCCATCGAAGACGCCATTAAAAAAGCCAAAGCTGAATAACCATTCGGAGGTTCATTATGGCTGATAAATTTTTTCTTGAAGTTGTAACGCCGCAAAAGGCGGTTGTCAGTGAAGAGATCCAAAGCATTTCAGCGCCTGGCAGTGAAGGTGAGTTCTGTGCCTTGAAAGGGCATACCACCTTTCTGACCTCTCTGAAAATCGGTGGTATCCGTTACAAAGATGCAAGCGGTAATGAGCGCATGCTCTTTGTCAGTGGCGGATTTGCCGAAGTGCTTCCGGATAAGGTTACCATCCTTGCTGAATCTGCTGAACGTAGTGAGGATATTGATCTTAGCCGGGCAAAAGAGGCCCAGGTTCGTGCTGAGAAACGGTTGAGTGACAAGGCCGCAGATATAGACCTTGTTCGTGCCGAGGCTGCTTTGCAGCGTGCTGTATACCGGATCAGAGTTGCCGGAAGCCGCTAAAGACCGGTTGTCTGATGGTTTGATTACCACCGGGCCTGTAATGCCGGGAAGTACGGAATAAAAAAAAGGGATGCCTTATGGCATCCCTTTTTCTTTCATAGGTTTGATGTGTTATCTAAACGGGGAGTGGGATGAACAATATTGCAGTTATCATACTGGCTGCAGGAAAAGGCAGCCGCATGAAATCGGATTTAGCAAAAGTGCTCCATAAGGTTGCAGGTAAAAGCATGGTAAATTATGTGATTGAAGCAGCTTTCGAGGTTGCTGACGGTCATATTCATGTCGTGGTAGGGCACCAGGCTGAAAGAGTGCAGAAAGAGATCCTGAAATATCATAATGTGCATTTTGCCCTTCAAAAAGCGCTTCTTGGAACAGGGGACGCGGTCAGGGCCGCATTGCCGGGGCTTGATGCCGGTATTCAACATGTTTTGGTTTTGTGTGGTGACGTTCCGTTGATTAAAAGGCAAACCATCAAAGATTTGGTTTCAACCCACCGGGACCTTAATGCTGATCTGACTGTTCTCGCCGTGAAGGTCGATGACCCAACAGGTTATGGCAGAATCATCAAGGATAAAGACGCTCAGCTTCTTGCCATACGCGAGGAAGCAGATGCAACTGACTTGGAAAAACAAATTAATTTAGTCAATTCCGGAATTTTTTGTTTTAAAAAACGATTTCTTGAATCCGGTCTATGGCAGATTAAAAACAATAATAGTCAGGGAGAATACTATCTTACCGACCTAGTGGAAATAGCTGTTCAAAACAGAAACAAAACCTTTGTTAAAATTATCCAAGACGCAGAACAGGTCATGGGCGTTAATACCATTGAACAGTTAAACCGCATCAATACAGCGTTTCATGAGGCATCGAATGAATTATCTTGACTTTCATCAGGCTGCTTAATATATTAGTAATTAATTAGTTACCATTTTATGAGACGTAAGAAATTGAATAATGAGGAAATAGCAGCCAAGTTTGATGACATTAACATTCATGTAGACTTTTTGATAGAATCCTGTCAGTGTCCTCAAATTATAAAGTGTTATGAATATATATACTCGGTAAAGGGATTTCCTGGATGAAATCGTTAAAATTGAGCTTTTCGGGGAAGAATTCAAGTTTAAACCGGAAAAAGATTTAACATATGAGCCGGTAAAAATTGCAGCGTACGTCAAGGAATATATAGATGAAGCAGAAGGCGTTTTCCACAATAAAACCAGCAGTAAAAACAGGATGGCTATTCTGCTTCTTGCGGACATGAATTTATCCAAGGATTGTCATGAACTGTGTTTGAAGTATTCCGACCTTGAAAAAGACATTGAAAACAGAGTATCATCCTTATTGGAGAAAATAGACAAGACAATGAAATAGACTTTCATTGGTTTAAAATTATAACAAAAATCCCCTGCAATGTGCGTGATTGTATGACAGACTTTGTCCTAACGTATACAACCTAGGGGGCTCACGCTGATACTGGTGAGCAGGTTCCCTCTGATGTAAGGGAAAAGCCTAAAGGTATTATTGATCCCCCATCTTTTGGACCCTTGGTTCAAAGCCTTAAGACACAACACGGCAGCTGCGGGGGAAATTGTTATAATTTTAAAACGCTCTGCTGTATCCCCTTCTATTCCTAACGTATTATTCCATTTCTTTTTAGCGAAATGAAACACGGGTAAACAATTTTTTGTATCCCATTATTCCAGGAGATAAATTGTATGAGTTTTACAATGATGCTTGCATTAATGCTGGTGCTGCTGGCTGTCGGTGCGGTCATTTTATATGTGATAAAAATAAAAATTGATCAGCAGAGACTTGACTTCCAAGAGGAACAACGCGTTGCTATGGAGGAAGCCGCTAAAAAAGCGCAAACCCTGCTTAAGGAAGCACAACTTGAGGCCCGATCCCGTCTGCTTGAAATGAAAAGCACCTTTGATGCCGAGACCGAAGAGACCCGGGCTGAATTGAAAAAAGAGGAACGAAGGCTTTCTAAAAAAAGTGAAAAGCTTGACAAGCTTGAAGATCAGTGCGCCAAAAGAGAAAAGGAAATAGATAAAAATGAACGAAATGTTGCGGAAAAACTTGAATTTGTAAGCCAAAAGGAAGAATCCTATACCCAGCTTCTTGAAAATACAAAAAAAGAGCTTGAAAAAGTCTCGGGAATGACCCTTGAGCAGGCTAAAGAACTACTGCTTAAGACCATGGAGGACGAAGCCAGGCATGAAGGCGCCAAAATGGTTAAAAAGATTACCACCGAAGTCAGGGAAAAAGCGGATAAAGAGGCTAAAAAAATATTATCAACCGCCATCCAGCGTTATGCCGGCGACTATGTGGCAGAACGCACAGTTTCTGTGGTTAACCTGCCCGGAGATGAAATGAAGGGGCGGATTATCGGCAGGGAAGGACGCAATATTCGGGCTCTGGAGGCCGCAACCGGTATTGATTTGATTATTGACGATACCCCGGAAGCTGTTATCTTATCAGGATTCAACCCCGTCAGACGGGAAGTGGCAAGACTTTCCCTTGAAAAGTTGATTTCAGATGGAAGGATACATCCCGCCCGTATCGAGGATGTTGTCGCGCGTGCAACGGAAGAAGTTGATTTGGCTGTTAAAGAAGCTGGTGAGCAGGCTGCGTTTGACTTGGGCGTTCACGGCATTGATCCGGAACTTATCAAGGTGCTTGGCAAGCTTAAATTCAGAACCTCCTATGCCCAGAATGTTTTGCAGCACTCGGTTGAAGTGGCGTTTCTGGCCGGCATTATAGCTGCTGAGCTTGGTCTGGATGTAAAGCTTGCAAAACGCATGGGGCTGCTTCACGATATTGGGAAAGCGGTGGATCATGAAGTAGACGGTGCCCATGCAATTATTGGCGCCAAGCTTGCTAAAAAATACGGTGAAAAAGAAAGTGTTGTTAATGCCATCGCGGCCCACCATGAAGACCAGCTGCCTGAAAGTGTTTATGATTTCATTGTTCAATCCGCTGATGCGCTTTCCGGTGCCAGACCCGGTGCCAGAAAGGAAAGCCTTGAAAATTATGTAAAACGTTTAGAAGATCTTGAAAATATTGCGAATGGGTTTGATGGCGTTGTCAATACCTATGCCATTCAGGCTGGGCGTGAGATCCGGGTCATTACTGAAAGTGAAAAAATTACGGATGAAAGTGCAACACTGCTTTCAAAGGATATTGCCCGCCGGATTGAAGAGAATCTGACATTTCCGGGCCAGGTCAAAGTTGTTGTTATTCGGGAAACCAGAGCTGTTGAATATACCAGGAAATGATAAGGAAAAACAACGATGAGTGTTTTATCAATTTTAAAGGAACGTGGATTCATTGAGGCAACAACCCATACCCAGGAGCTTGAAGACTATCTGGAAAATAACAGAGCTACCTGTTATATCGGTTTTGATCCAACCGCTTCAAGTCTGCACGTAGGAAGCCTGGTGTGCATTATGGCATTGGCCCACATGCAACGGCAGGGGCATCGACCCATTGGCCTTGTCGGCGGCGGGACAGGGCTTATTGGTGACCCATCCGGTAAAACAGAACTGCGCAAAGTGCTTACCCTGGACCAGATTGATGAAAACAAAGCCGGAATTCAGAAACAATTATCCAGATTTATTGATTTCTCTGAAGATAAAGCATTGATGCTTGATAATGCTGCCTGGCTAACTAATTTGGGATACATTTCGTTTTTAAGGGATATTGGCAGGCATTTTTCCATCAATAAGATGATCAAAGCGGAAAGTGTTAAATCTAGACTGGAATCAGAAGATGGCCTGACCTTTATTGAATTTAACTATATGTTACTCCAGGCGTATGATTTTATGGAACTTGCCAAAACCCATGACTGTATGCTTCAGATGGGTGGAAGTGATCAGTGGGGCAACATTGTTGCAGGAATTGATCTTGTACGTCGCACCCTTGGTAAGCAAGCCTTTGGAATCACTTTTCCATTGATAACCACAGCGTCCGGTATAAAAATGGGCAAGACCCATAAGGGTGCTGTCTGGCTCGATCCTGAACGGTTTTCTCCCTATGAGTATTATCAGTTCTGGGTAAATACCGATGATCAGGATGTGACAAGATTTTTAGCACTATTTACCTTTCTGCCCATGGAAGAGATCGAAATTGTAAAAAACCTGGAAGGAGCGGATTTGAATAAAGCCAAAACCATTCTTGCATATGAGGCGACTAAAATTGCCCATGGAGAAGATGATGCCCAGAAATGCCTTAAATCCGCTGCTTCCATGTTTGGATCCATTGAGGTGCCTTCTGATCTTCTGCCTTCTGCAAGTATCCCCCGGGGAACGCTTTCTTGTGGGAGTGATGAGTCAGTGCCAACCAGTACCTTTAATAAAGGGGATGCGGTGGAGAAGATGCTTGTGGTTGACCTGTTCTGCGACGCAGGCCTTTGCAGATCAAAATCCGATGCCCGTCGTCTCATCAAACAGGGGGGGGCTTATATTAATGGCGAGAGGCTTGATTCTTTTGAGCAGGTCGTTGCAGAATCGGACGTAAAAGATGGTGAAATTTTGCTTAGGGCAGGAAAGAAAAAATATCACAAAATTATTTTAACATAGTTTGAAAAAAAGGTTTGACAAAACCGGAACCTGACTGTATATTGTTCTGGTTTTGTTGAACAGGAAACACCAGACAAAATTTGATCTTTGAAAATTGGTCAGTGAAAAAGAAAAGAGCGGGTCAATGACAATGCGCTTGAGCTTAACGGCTTTAAGTGCAGACCTTAAAAAGTTTTAGTAAAGGATTATAACTGGAGAGTTTGATCCTGGCTCAGAATGA
>QKDP01000334.1 GCA_003252055.1 Desulfobacter postgatei
AGCAGTATCTCAGTTGTGACAAACGGCCTTAGGTTGTATAATACCAAAATCAAATAAAAAAACATATTCACTGAAGAGAAATGATAATACACTGGAACGTAAATCCCCTCTTTTTTTCTTTTGGAGGTATTCATATCCGATGGTACGGACTATTTTTTGCCGGAGCCTTTATATCAGGTTCCTATATAATGCATCAAATTTATGATCGGGAAGGGGTTTCTCCAGCTGAACTGGAAAATTTGTTCGCGTATATGATTTTCGGCACACTTATAGGGGCCAGGCTTGGGCATTGCTTGTTTTACGATCCCGTGTACTATATCACACATCCTGTTGATATCTTGAAGGTATGGGAAGGTGGGTTGGCCAGCCATGGCGGGGCGCTGGGAATCCTGATAGCTTTAGCCTTTTTTACTCGCAGACACGACCGTCCTCTGGATTGGCTTCTGGATCGCCTGACCATTCCTGGGGCTTTTGGGGGCGCCTTAATTCGGATCGGAAATTTCATGAATTCCGAGATCGTAGGACTTCCGACCCGCAGTGACTGGGGGGTCGTGTTCGAGCGAGTGGACAGCCTTCCAAGGCACCCTGTACAGCTTTACGAATCTCTGGCTTATCTGTCGATTTTCGTCCTACTGGTCCTTGTCTACCGCTTCCGGGGGCACAAACTTGCTAACGGAAAACTGACAGGGCTGTTTTTGGTTACAATCTTTACGGTGCGTTTTTTACTCGAATATGTCAAAACACCCCAGGCTGAGTTTGCTGTATCCTGGGGGCTGCATATGGGGCAGGTTTTAAGTATTCCATTCATTACAGCGGGCATTGCTCTGTTAATTCGTGGAAGTTGGCAGAGGCGAGGGAATGATCGACCAGTCCGCTAAAGATGTCCTGTTCAGGAGACTGCGGACTATGTCTTACACTGGTTATCTGCCGATAACGAATAACGAGTGCGCTTAATCGATTGCAGCTCCTGCCGACGGATCTTAATATGCACCGAGGCAAAGGCAAACTCAATAAAAGTGCGAATGGAAGCGTGACGGTATGGGTTTAAAAAAAGGGTGTGATAGAAACCCGCTCCAGAGGGAGCCAATCCCCTCCGACGGACAGTTTTTGTGGTGTCCATTCTCAGGGGCTGGCTCCCACTTCCACTGGACTGAGCGGTTAAATTGACGCCCATAAAAATTGATGTTCGTGAATCGAACACTTGACTTGCCTTCTCATGGAAGACATAGTCAGCACTATGTTCCATCAATAAATTTCACTTACTTCTCTTGGAAAGTCAACCTGCATGCTGTGTCAAAATCCAGTAATATAAAAATATCATCGAACCCTATTTAGCAGATCAATTCGTGACAACTCGGATTTGGAGACTGATCAAATCAAAAACCATATGCATCCCGAGGGATTCAAAAAATCGGGTTGATCCATAGATGATACCCCATTTTGTCCTGTCGATGTCAAAATGGGCCTCAGCCATCAGTTTATTTTCAGGTGTGTTTGAAAAAGTAGCCGTGAAATTTTGCGGAGCTTTAACGCCCCTCAATTCCAAATTCCCAAATACTTCATAGTTCGGACTGCTTAAAAAAGGCTCTTTCACAGGCACAGCCTTATCGATCTTATAACTTGCCGTTGGAAACACTTTTGTAAGGAAAAAATCATCCGATTTAAGATGGTCGATTAATACAGGTTGGAGCTCATCCCCTTCGAGATTTATGTTTTTAATAGAATTCATGTCAATATCAAATTCCCCGGTGATAATCCCATCTGCAATTCTTATTTCCCCTCTCTCTATTTCAACGGTTCCAAAGTGGGTGGTTGTTGGATTTCTTCCAATCCATTCAATGATGCTCTTATCCGTGTCAATATGATATAAACCGTCTTGAAGTGTCAGTACAGTCTGTGGATCGTAGGGTTCGTTAACAGCATCTCCCTCCAATGTGAAACCTTCAGACAACCAGGAATGAATGCCACCGTTTAATACATAAATGGTTTTGTATCCATTTTGCACAAGTTTTCCTGCCGCAGTAACAGCATCAGATGATCGTTTGCTGGTCCCGTAAAGCACAATCGTAGAATCTTTATCAGCCGTAATGGCTTTCACCTGATCAATGAATGTCACTTCAAAAACACAGGCGTTAAAAGAATTTATTATATGACGTTGGGCAAAATTATCAGATTTCAGTGTATTAATGAGGATAAAACTTTTTCGTTCTTCAATCCAATGATGAAGATCTACAGGATCTATATCCTTGTATATGTTAAGGTCTTTCATGGATATCTCCTTTTATATGTTATTTTTTCTTGATGAATGTATTGTCTTGATACTCTGCAAAGACGTAATCTAATTCTTCTTGTTTACTCATGACAATTGCCTTGCTTATCCAACCGGCCTATTTAGGGCCTTGTCTTTGGGCACAAGTATTATTTCATACTATACCGTATGCAGGGTAATTTGAGAGAAAGGAGAGCGAGGGGTCTCCTTGTGCTCCATTATTCGTTTCTATTCCTTAAAAGACACTACTATTTCTTTATACGATTTTCTCCATTTAGGCGGATGAAGTTCCAAATCTGGTTTCTTGTATCCCACGGCAAGAAGCAATGGTATCCAAAAGTTATCCGGGATATTAAAAGCCTTTTTCACTGCTTCATGATCGAACCCGTCCATGGGATGAGTTTCAAGACCAACTTCCGTTGCAGCATACATCAGGCTCATTGCAAAAAAGCCTGCATTCTTCGCGGCAAAAGCAAGATTGGCATCCGAGCTCCAGTTGTAAAGGCTTTGGGTGGCTTCGAGGAACCATCCCCGCTGGTCTTTTGTCATGCCGCCTGAGTCAAGCATTTGATTCCAGTTTTTTTCGAAGACCGGGTTCCCGTCTGCCCATCCTTTTTTGTCTGCCAGGACAATCAAAACCACTGGTGCTTCAGTTACCTTGGGCTGATCCCAGGCTAATTTCCTCAGTTTTTCCTTGGCTTCTGGTTCTCTGAGAACCATCAAATTCCAAGGCTGCAGGTTGAAACTTGAAGGGGTTTTTGCAGCCATATCAACAATTTCAATCAGCGTTTCCTCGGACACATCCCGCTGAGAGTCAAAAAAGTTGATGGATCTTCTCTTTTCCGTTATCTCTTTAAAATTCATGATATTTTCCTTTCAAAATCATGCTCAACTCATAACTGAAGTAGTTATGAGCGGCTGACAACATGAGGGTTTTTTGCCGATTGGGGGGCTTTATGGGCCATTGAATATGCGTATTCAATGCCATTTCCATAAGCACCACCATGTTCTCTGTAAAGATTTATAAGAGCATCATAGTGCTCTTTATTAGCCCAGTCTCTTTGGAACTCAAGTGTTGTGGCAATTGTTGTCATGGGTACGCTTGGGCAACCCTTTCCTATCGTTTCTATGGCTGAACCATCTTCGAAATTTCGGCCATATGATCTGACCAAGATTTTAGGCATTTAGCCCATTTGCCAGGTTGGCATGAATGTTCTCCAACACGTCGAAGTGCGAAGACATGATCTTTTTCAATGCCAACATCAAAGTATGCCTCGAAATCTGTAGATGAATCTCCATATGCAGCAAAGAAGTTCCAGCCATTCTCATGAAACTTTTTCAGTATACGTTTTTTAAAAGCAGCGTGATCACTACTATCTGTTGACGATTGCGGGACTTGAATGCTCCCTTCTGGAAAATTATTCTTCTTGAGCCAGTCAGGAATACCGGACTGGAGTAATCTTGTACGCGCACTTAGATAAATGATTTTGTAGCCACTGTCGGCGAATAGTTGTACGGCGCTTGCTGCATCGCCTCTCGCTATAGAAATAGCGGATACCTTTGGAGTCAATGTTCCGTCAATATCGAATACAACAGCCTGATTCGGTTTTAACGGAGCTTTCTGAATGTCAAAGGTTCGTAGTGCACAACTCGAACATAGAAGAACTACCAATAGGATACTTAGATTGCGCATGAGAATTCCTCATTGTAAGATTAAATGTTGATGAACAGTGTTTCGCCTCTCGCGGTAGGAATGCCGGTTACCCAGCACCCCCCGCACAGACCCGGACGTGCGATTTTCCCACATCCGGTTCCTCGATTGTACTCGCTTCCGTGTAAAGCGTAGGTACTATACAAACACTCTATGTTTCCTGTTGACCATCACCATTTTGGGCTTTGCTATGCCCAAACGGTCTATGGCCCTGGTGAACCTCGACCAGGTAAAGCATTTACGCTTCCCTCCCCGGCGGTTTAACCATTTGAATGCACATTTCACGCCCAGCGGTAAAAGCGCCACAGTGACTGTAAGTTGCCTGGGACATTATAGTAATTGAAATGCCCCTGCAACTTCCTATTCAGCACCTTTATGAACCTTGCTCCCTTCAGATGAGGGTTTTCCTTTATTCAATCTTTGATACGCTTGCAGTCACCCTGTAATTTCTTTCGTGCCGTGCGCAGCTTTACTTTGATAACACCGTTGCTATCTTTCATCCAGTAGGCTTCAAAACCTAAGAAGCGGTTTTTTTCAACAAGAAAATATGTAGTTTTTTTCTTTTAAGGCCGGGTTTGTAATGTTATCCCGTTAGGAAAATGAAAACAGGATGACCCTCTAATAACAACCAAGCAACCGGATGTAAATAGAAAGCTTGAATCAAGCCATTGAGAAAAAACGAAACCGAGCAACCGGTATTTATCCTCGCCCAGGTCTGTTTCAAAACAGCATTCAATAGCAGAAGTATAGTGGAGGGGGGCATTTCAAATTCTCACGGCGGACTACATCAATATCGAAATGACCCAATGTAAAATTTAACCCCCCGGACTATTATTAATAATTATGACCATCAAGTCCCTAAAAAGTAAAACCGGCACCCAATGTTTTTTTATCCTAATCACCCCCCCACATTCTGCGTGCTTATTAGATTCAGGGTGTTAGATCCATCACAATATAATGTAAGCTCAGCCCTCCCGTTCCCGTATAAAATCCGCAAGAGATTTAAGCGTCGATAAAACCTCACGCGCCTGGTCCTGGGTGTCGATCCGGATACCATAGACATCCTGGACCATGACAACAATTTCAACGGCATCCAGGGAGTCCAGTCCAAGCAGGGAATCCGGTCCCACCAGGGGAGTGTCCATCGGGAAGTCATCCGGAACATGTTCCTGGACATTGCAGAGTTCGACAATGGTTGTTAACAGCTCTTTTTCCAGCATTATAATTTACCTTATTTTTTGTATCCAAAAGAGAGATGGGAAATCCCTGAAGCAGCAATGCCGAACAGTAGCAGGTAACCTGCTTCAGGCAAAACAGCTTTGATCTGTTTTCCCCGAAGAAGGATATCGTAAAATGCGTCCAGGGCCCATGCCAGGGGGGATAAATTACTGATTAACTGCATGGGTTCGGGCATCAGATAAACCGGCACGATGATTCCCCCTAAAGCAGCAGCGATCACGATGGTTGTGGGACCGATGACAAGGGCCTGTTCATAGGAACCTGCAAGTTGTCCCAGCATGATGCCGTAATTTGCAGCGGCCACCGCACATGCGGCAATAATAATAAGCACGGCAATCCATGGCCCGTCTATGACAAAGGCGGGCAGGCCCAGCAGGGGAAAAACAAATTTACCGATGAGAAAAACAAAGAAAAACTGAATCAGGCATACACAGATATAGGCGGCAATCTTTCCAAATATGAATATAAATCCCGGGACAGGCATAGTTTTCAGCCGGTCCAGGGTCTTATTTTCACGCTCCTGAATCATGCTGCCGGAAAGCGGGACACAAATGAAAAAGATGCCGAACAAAGCCCAAGCCGGCACATTCTGCTGAACCGATGTCGGCATTTTAATGAATCCGAATTCCGTTGCCCAGGCCTCTTTAATGTCAAACCACGGTGCAGGCGGTGAAACATCCGTTGTACTGTCCGTTAATAAAAGTGCCTGCCGAAGTTTGATCTCATACTCCAGACATAAAAGCACCTTTGAGACGGCACTTAACACCGCAGCCCGAAATCCCCCCTGGACCGAAGGGTCAAAATATACGGTAATCTGTTTGTCGTTAGTGCCGGGGGAATCTGTTTGCCCGAGGGCGAACTGCCGGGCTTTATCAAAGGCAAAGTCTGTGCTGCCTTTGGGGATGATAATGCTGAACTGGTATTGCCCTTTATTCACAAGGGCTTTTGCCCCGGCCTCGGTGTCACAGCCTACATCTTCACCGTGTACGGCAATAATGTTGTCCGACTCCTTTAAGCCTTTAAAAATAATTTCCCCGATCTCATTTTTATCGTTATCAAGAACCAAAACATGGGTGGTCGGGTTCAGCACTTTTTCCTGAACAAGACAGACAATGGTCACCAGCACGGCAGGCATGACAAACAACAGCACCAACCCCACCCGGTCCCGGATGAGTAACAGCAGCTCTTTTTTTAATGTGGCAGCCAAAAATCTAATTAGCAATTATTTTTTCCTGTGGCAGTTAAAAACAACTCATTGAGATCACGGCATTTGCCGTTGCCGCTGATCAGATCGTCGGGGGCACCTTCGGCAAGGCAGATGCCCTTGTCCATGATCAGGACCCGTGAACAGATTTTCTCGGCCTCTTCCATGTAATGGGTCGTATAGATAAGCGTGCTGCCCTTAAGGCTTAACTGCTGAATCCGGACGAGCAACGCATTGCGGGAATGAACATCCATTCCCACGGTGGGTTCATCCAAAAAAATCAGTGACGGATCGTGCAGAATCCCGCAGGCAATATTAAACCTGCGCTGAATGCCGCCGGAACATTTGCCTGTCAACTGATCGGCAAAATCATCAAGATCAAACAATGCCAGGGTTTCAGAGATTTTCAAACCCAGCTCTTTTTTTTTAAGGCCAAATAACCTGCCGAAATAGCGCATGTTTTCCCGTCCGGTGAGTTTCGGGAACAACGCGATTTCCTGGGGGATCAAACTGATCAGGGTCCTGACTTTAAACGGATGTTTCAAGGCGTCCACCCCACAGATCCGCACGCTGCCCCGGGTGGGTTTTATCAGGGTGGACAGAATTGATATGGTTGTGGTTTTCCCGGCACCATTGGGCCCCAGCAATCCGAAAATCTCGCCTTTTTCAACTCTTAAGTTCAGATCGATCAGGACATCCTTCTGGCCGCCCGGATAGCGTTTTCCCAAGCCTGTGACCTCAAGAACAGATTGATCGTTATCCGCCGGCAATGGATAAAAGTTCCTTAAAGGTGTGGGTTTCGATATCAGCACAGGTATTGAGCACCTGACGCATGGCATGTACCGAGTCTTCCTGGGTTGCCCTGCCTTTACAATGCCTTGCGGCCTTGACGGCAAATCTGCGCCACATATCTCCGGAATCCGTCATCTGTTCAGCCATGGTGATCAGCCGCGGATCATCCAATATCCCGGCGGCCTGCTGGAGGAACGCCGAATACATGAAGCGAAAGCCCCCGCCGCCGGTACCGATCTCCTCCTGCATCCGTATGAGCTGACCCAAAAGGAGCACGGTTTTTTCATTGCCGAATTTTTGGGGCCACTTCTCAACACACTTTCCCAGGAAACGGATCCCCCGGGTGCCCAGAAACGGCACAGGCGTTCTCACCATGCTTTTTGCCGCACCTTTGATCCCGGTCAACAGGGCGGGTTTAAAATTAACTTTTTCAGGGACCCGGGTAATCCGGTACATGCTTCCTTTGGGTGCAAGGGCCCCCTTTGCAAACCGGGCAAGGGCCAGGTCCTTTGCCGGGCACTCTACAATAAACGGAAAAACCGGGTCACTGATAATATAGTGATCCCCCTCTTTGCCGATCACCACGATATTGTGCATGTTAAAATGGAATCTTAACGCCGGGGGAAAATACGGCAACCAGTATCCGCCGGTCCGGCATCCCACGGGATGCCCCTGGTCAAGCTCCCTGTCCAGGGCATCCATGGCTTTGGGAACACTGGAAAATTTCTGCCATTTGACGTCAACGCCCAAAGCGCGGGTCACACTTTTGAATATTTTGCCCACCGGGCACCGAAAGGTTGTCAACGGCAGTTCATTGACCTTGATAAACGGCAGGTATCCGAAAAAGATGCCCTGGCCGATGCCAAAAGCCAGGGCTTCTGAAAGCTGCCACTCACTGTCTTTTACTGCATGGTTGATCAGGTTTGAAGTAACCCCGCATTCACAATGGGCAGACTGGGTATGTTGAAAATCAATTATCATCTTTATCTTTATTTTTTGGCAGAGGAGGGGCGATCTATGGCCAGTTTGTCCGGCAGCGACTTTAATTCATCCACGGATACATTGAATAATGCTGCGTATTTTTCCAGTACATTCCCTTTGATTCTTTTGAATACAGACGGTTTGAGATGCCGTCTGACCTGCCAGCAATACAATCCCATATACTGGGCAAGAAGCCTGATATCCATCTGGTTGCACGCCATATAAAACCCAAGGGAACTGAGCTTTTTGTCAAGGATATCTGCACGGGCCTTATCCATTTTTTTTTCAATGGCCTGCCATGCCTGTCTGTTTGCTGTATTTTTGGGATCCCATCCAATACTGTGCACCAGACTGTAATTTCCGTTCTGATCCACGGCATAGCATATTTCACGGCCATAATCGTCTAAAATACCGGGGTCCTGGGGGACGTCTTTAATTTCCATTACA
>QKDP01000297.1 GCA_003252055.1 Desulfobacter postgatei
AAAGTCAAAATAACTTATTTAATTACTATTATGTTTCGTTGTGGCTTGAGCCTGGGTGTTGATGACCCGGTCAGCCCATGGCTGTTATGCCAGTAAATTTTCCGACACCTGCCCCCGCATACAATGATTGGACATCATGGATGATGCATATCCACCGGCATTGATAAAAACAAGCGGATCTTTCTCTTTGATTTGATCCGGCATGAAAAAATGGTCTTTCCATACATCCAGGGATTCGTTGATATTACCCACAATCGTTACTGGTTTCATTTTGTCCGTTTTTTGAGTAAGAACAACAGGCTCACAGGGTAACCCATAAAATGTCGGTTCGATGGCCAGGTTAAACCCGCCGTTCACACCGACAAAATCAGTATTGCGCTTTTTTTCGACCGTATTAACCTCTAAGACCAGAATACCACCGTCTTTGGCAATATAATCCCCGGGTTCAACACAGATGGTGATACCTTTGCCGCCGAAATGGAAATTGATAACCGATGCCCAGGCATCCAGGTCCAATTGCTCGTCATCAATATCATGGGGCACACCCAACCCGCCGCCAAGATTAACAAACGCCAGATCTTTCACCTTATCTAAAAACCAGTGGGTTTCATCTAAAATTTCACTGAACAGGGATAGCTGATTGTTCAGATACCCGCATCCGGTATGGAAATGGATGGTATCCACGATAAAGTTGTTTTCTTTAGCAAGCTGCAACGCTTCATTAAACTGTTCCCTGTAGATACCGAACTTGGTGGTTTTATCGCCACTGTATTTCAGGGTTTCATTATCCCTGTAACAAATCCCCATTGCCGGGTTGACACGGATGCCGATTTTGCGTTGGGAACAGAACTTGGCCAGTCGCCGGATCGTGCTCAAGGAATCGCAGTTTAAAGCCACATCCGGATTCTCGGCCAAAAATTTGAGTTCCTCATCTGTCATGGAGTTGGCCGTATATGAAATGTCATTGCAGTTGAAACCGCAGGAAAAAGCATGTAACAATTCGCTGGGCGAACAGACATCTGCGCCGCATGTTGCCCCGTTTTTAATATATGTCAGCACAGGGGCAAACCGGTTGGCTTTTATTGCATAAAAAATTTTATGGGCGTCCAGTTGATCTAATGCCTTATGGATCCGCCCGATATTTTGTAACATGCGCTTTCCATTGTAAAAGAAAGCCGGTGTGCCGGTTGTACGGATTAAATCTGTCACTGATTTTCCGGCAAAGAACAACGCCCCGTCTTGGTAACACAAATCCTGTCTTTCCCACCACAAACGCTTGTTTTGTGGCTTCATCCACATTTCCTTTCCAGATCGAGAAGGTATCGCTGACCTGGTTCGTTGATCGTTTCTTTTCGACCGGTCACCCATTTGCGACAGTTGATCGCACCGCATGAACAGGGAAACTGTTTAAATAATTTGTCCTCTGTCTGGGCATAATCCATTGTCAGGGCGTCACCTTTTTCAATATCCTGCAATGCCCAGACTTCAAGCTTATTCATATCCAGAGTGACAAGCGGGTTACATGAATGCAGCAAAAGCCCTGTAAAATGGGGATCATAAAGATGAAGGAAAGGGCTGATTTGAAGGGTATGCTGAAGAATATACGGCACGGTAATCCCGGCCATCCTTGCCACCATCTCTCCTTTTTTAAAACTGCGCTTTACATAAATGCCGCAACCTGTTGTTTCACAATGGTTAACCGTGAAATTTTCTTTGCTTGGATAGTTTCTGCCCGCTTCAAGCTCATATTCAATGGGGTAAATCATAAATGCCTCTCTTCTAAATTATAGATACGTATCACGTTGAAATTTTTAAAAATTTTATTGTGTTATATCAACTCAACATCAGGTCTGCTCAATAAAGACCATGGCCCTTAAGCTTTAAAATACAAATTTTCGTTACAATGCCATATTTATGCCAGACAACCATTAAAATATTTAACCTATTAATTTTACATACGATTTGTTCAAGATATTACAATATTGAAAGATTTATTTGTATGGCAAATATTTCAAGTGTAAATTTTTTACACAGTTTGTCTTATATGGTTCCGATAACTGTGTATTATTAGCACAATGCCTTTTATATACCAATTAACGTCGAGCACCCTATTCTTTAATAATATTCTATGATTTTAGACTATTCGAATGAACACAACCGCCAATTAGACTGTATCAACACTCAGTTTGCATTGTACGTATTTTATACATTTTGTGTTCAGAATATCGAGATGCAGGCTCCGAAAGGACAGTTCTCTATGCAACTGAGGCATTCAATGCACTTATCCCTGGAAAAATCAATCTGTCTTGATCTGTTATCCTTCACATGAAGTGCGCCGGTGGGGCAGTGCGGTACACAGTTACCGCATCCAGTACATCTGTCTTTATCCCATGAAAGGCTGTTCATGGTCAGATTTATATCAACATTTAAGGATTGTATAAATTCCAGGCCGTCTTCTATCAGAGATTCTTCTCCTGTGAGATCCATGGCGATATAGCCCTCTTTATTCGGCGTAACTCTGGCTCTGTATATATTTATTTCAAGATCAAATTCTTTGATGAGCTTGGTAATAATCGGCTGGCCGGTAATAAATTTAGGGAAGGTCAGTATGACTCTTTTGGTGATCTGTTCTGCTGTATTCATCTTTTTTCTCCCTGTGCTCGTACATCAAGCGGAGTCATTCCCTGATTAAAAGGAAGTTTTTGGAAAGGCCTGCTTAACAAAAAATTTCCATTTTTGATTTCTTCCTTGAGAAGTTCACATATTTTCAGTGCCTTAGAATAGGAAGACATTGACCCTGTTGGCACCGTCTTGCCGTTCAGTTCAACTTTTCCACTTCTCAGATCAGCGTAAGAGACTCTTCCAACGATTTCTGTCCCCCTTTCGGGATATGTTGAGGAGTAGTCTATTACTTCGGCAAATATTTCACTGTCGCGTACTGTGCAGTGCCTGAGAATCTCTTTGTCCAGTATTGGTATGGGGATACCAACACCTAGGGCCAGCGATGCGCCGTATCCTTTTAAGCTGACGCCGCGAACAAACTCACTGTCCATCTCTTTCATGTTCCCGGTCAGCGCAAGGGTTCCGGCGCCTTCCATGGGGACACCATTGTCGCCTCTAAGACAGTCAGATGCATGCTGAGTGCCTTCGGCATATACATGACCGTGGGCGCCTGCAAGCCAGATGCTGGTTCCGATTCCAATTGTTTTGTATAAAGGGTCATTGAGCAGAGGAGAAAGCTGGCCTGCCGAACAATAGGTGAGATTTTTCATATGCGGTTTTAATTTACCCAGGTAGGTATAGATCGGTTTGTCAGAACAATTGACGGCAACATTGTAGTTCTGGTAACAGTTTCTCGGGTTGGTCATTATGGCCTGATTAAGATCGTCAATTGTGAAATAGGTCCTGATCTCTTTTAGTGGATAATCATCGGTGCCGTATGAAAGGGCAAACAACTGCACTTCTTTTCCTGCCACAAGTTTTTCTATGACATGCCCGCCACCGTATAGAAAATCACCCGGATAGTACATGTTGGCGGGATCATTATGTCTTAATTGCGTTGCGCCAAGGTATGCATCCACTGCGGCGATACCGGCGTAAGCCATGACATCATCAATCCAGACTTCGCTCATCCGCATCTTTGGTTTAGAATGGCCGAAATTGAGAAAGCATCCTGAAGAACACATCGGACCGAATGTGCCCGTTGTAACAACATCAACTTCTGCTGCGACCTTATCCAGGCCTTCTTGATCTACATAATCTATAATTTCATCTGCTGTAAGGACGACTGCCTTTCCCGATTCTATCCTGCGGTTGATCTCTTCGTATGTTTTCATGGTTTTTTGTGTCATGCCATATCCATGCCAGATAGTCGTTTTAATATTTAATCAATTGATTTTATGAAACCTTTATCGTTCTCTCTAAAAAGGATAATATGCTTATAGTCATAGAATATTCCGTAAGTGTGTGTTTTTTACACAGTTTGCCGTGCATGGCTCTGTTAATTGTAAAATATCAACACAATACTTTTTGTTTGTATGGTTACGCTAAAAGAAAATATTGAAAAAAAAATGTAATATTATAGTGTTAAGAAAAGAAACCCATGAACCGAACGAATTAAATGCATATTTTATATTGTATATTTTTTTCACATTTAAATTTAGAAGACAAGGGAACACCATTGCAGGAAAAGTCCATAATTTTTGATAACAGTTCATATGTGTGCCTTTCCAAGGTGCCGTTAAATCCGATTTCACGCCTTGCGCCAACCCCCAGCGGCTTTTTGCACCTTGGCAATGCCGTAAATTTTCTGGTGACCTGGGCCATTGTCAGAAGCCGTAAAGGACGCCTTCATCTACGCATTGATGATATGGACGGTATCCGTTTCAGGCCCGATGTGTTGGAAGACATTTTTACCAGCCTTCATTGGCTGGGGCTGGATTGGGACACAGGACCGGCAGGACCGGATGATTTTTATCAAAATTTTTCGCTGCACAAAAAAAAGGAGTATTACCGGAGCAGGTTACAGGCCCTTAATAAAACAGGGAAAAATACCTTTGTGTGCCGGTGCAGCCGGGCGTCCATAAAAAAAATATCTCCCAGTGGGTTGTATCCGGGTACATGCCGAAATGCCGGCCTTGCCTTTGAACCAGGGTGTAATGCTGTCCGCTTAAAGGTGGACAATGATGCCTGTATTCAGGTAAACAATCAGCGCATTGGTCTGGCCAGCGCATTGGGTGATTTTGTCCTCTGGCGCAAGGATGATCAACCCAGTTATCATCTGGCAAGCCTTTTGGAAGATGAAGAAGGCGGTATCAATTTTATTGTCCGGGGTCAAGACCTGCTCTTTTCCACTGCGGCCCAGATTCATCTTGCCCGATGTTTTGGTTTCTCTTCATTTCCGGCATGCCGGTTTATTCATCACGGGCTTGTTTTGGGGGAGAATGGCGAAAAGTTATCAAAATCAAGGGGGGCCTATGCACTCAAAGATCTGAGGCAGTCAGGGGGCTCTTTTGCAAATGTCGTACAAGCAGCGGCCCGGATTTTAGGGCTTAAACACGATACAATCTGTACCGCCCAGGATCTAAGACACGCATTGAACTCATTGAACAGGCAAAATACTTTTTTTAAACCCGCATGAACGGTCCGGGCATTTCAGTATTTTGCCATCCCGTTTAGTTTCTTTTTCCACAAGATAGGGGCTGCCGCAGTCTGGACAGCTTTCGTTGACAGGTTTGTCCCAGGTGGCAAAGGTACAATCCGGATATTTGGAACACCCGTAGAATATTTTCCCCCGTTTTGAGCGTTTTTCCACAATTGTGCCGTCACACCCTTTTTCAGGGCAGGGTACGCCTGTATCTTTGCTTGAGTTCTCCTGGGCCACGGATTCCGTGTGTTTGCACTCGGGATATCCGGTACAGGCGATGAACAATCCGAATCTGCCGTCTTTCATCACCATGGGCTTGCCGCATTCAGGACAGTCCTTGACCGGTTCGCTGTCCTGGACTTTTTCAACAATTTCAATATCGCCTTTTTCGTCCCTTGTGTAATTGCTGGTAAAGCTGCACTCGGGATATCCGGTACAGGCCAGGAAATGCCCGTTTTTGCCGATTTTGATATTAACGGGTTTTCCGCATAAAGGGCATTTGATATCGGTTTCAATACCTACGCCCTTAACGGAAACCATATTGTCCGTGGCGTTATCCAAGGTGGTTTTAAAATCGGAATAAAATGCTTTTAACAGGTCAACTTCGTTGAGTTTCCCCTCTTCCACATCATCAAGATTGGTCTCCATCTGGGCCGTGAATGAAATGTCTAAAAGGGTGGGAAATGCGCTGACTAAAAGATCATTGACAATAAAGCCCAACTCGCTTGGAGTGAAATACCGGTTGATCAGATCTACATATCCTTTATCCTGGATCACGGCTATAATGGACGCATAGGTGGATGGCCTGCCGATCCCGTTTTTTTCAAGCTCTTTGACAAGGGATGCTTCGGAAAACCTGGGCGGGGGTTTGGTAAAATGCTGATCAGGATTAATCTTCCGGGTTGTCAGTTGTTCCTTGGGTTCTACCGGCGGCAGGGACTGGATATCTTTTTCACTGGTTTTTTCCTGGGTCGCATACAACCGCATGAATCCGTCAAACCGGGTCGTAGACCCGGAAACGGAAAACAGGTACTTGTCTGTTGCGTCAATTAGAATGGATTTCTGGTCGATCAGGGCCTGGGCCATCTGGGAAGCCACAAATCGTTTCCATATCAGATCATAGAGCTTGAACTGGTCCGGCGACAGAAAGGATTTCAGTTTTTCCGGGGTATTGTGAACCGAGGTGGGGCGGATGGCTTCATGGGCATCCTGGGCCTTGTTCTTGTTTTTAAAGAATCTGGGGGCATCCAGAGCATACTCGTCTCCAAAGGATTCGCGGATCAGGCCTAAAGCCTCCTGGGCCGCTTCCGGGGCAATACGTGTGGAATCCGTACGCATGTAAGTGATCAGGCCTTCGGGACCGCCGCTGCCGATCTCAATGCCTTCATACAGCTGCTGGGCCACAACCATGGTTTTTTTTGCGGAAAACCGCAGTCGGTTAATGGCATCCTGCTGGAGTTTACTGGTGATAAAAGGCGGTAAAGGATTGCGCTTGATGGTTTTGTTTTTGATCTCCCGGACAATGAACCGGGCCTTTTCAAGGTCTGCTGCAATGGCCTGGGCCTGATCCCCATTGGTAATTTTGGCTTTCTTGCCGGATATTTTTATCAAAGCCGCATTGAAAACAGGCGGATTTGCCGCCTCAAGATCTGCGGTAATGGTCCAGTACTCCTCCGGCTCAAACGCCCGGATTTCCCGTTCCCTGTCACAGATGATTTTAACGGCCACGGACTGAACCCGGCCGGCGCTCAGCCCCCTTTGGACCTTTTGCCATAAAAGCGGTGATATCTGGTAGCCCACCAGCCGGTCCAGCTTTCTTCTGGCCTGCTGGGCGTCATACTTGTCCGCATCCGGTTGCGTGGGATGGGAAAGGGCATCGGTAATACCTTTTTTTGTTAATTCATGGATAAGGACCCGGTGGAATCTGCGGTCCTTTTTTTTCAGAATCTCCATGATATGAAAGGCAATGGCTTCCCCTTCACGGTCCGGGTCAGGGGCAAGAAATATCTCATCTGTGTCACCGGCGGTTTTTTTCAGATTGGATATGATTTTGGATTTATCTTTTATATTGACATAGTTGGCCTTAAAATTGTCGTCCACATCAATACCCAGATTTTTCACCGGGAGGTCGCGGATGTGGCCGGCGCTGGCCGCCACATTATAGTCCTTTCCGATATATTTTTTCAGGGTTTTGATTTTGGTTGGCGATTCGACAATAATAAGCGGCTTTGCCAATGTTATTCCTCCAAGGTTGAAAATTTATTGCCTGGATGACGAACAATAAGTCCTGACAATTCCAAGTCAAGCAGGGCTGCAGAAACCTGCGCGCTTGTCAGACCGCTTGACGCGGTGATCTGATCAATATGTCCGGGGTAAAGATCGAGGTGTTTATATACCATGGCCTGGATTTTGTCCATGGCGGGTTTATTTTTTGCCGGTTCAGGTGAAGGCGCTTTCTCTGCGGCATGGACGAACTGGGACAGTTCATCGATGATGTCCATCTCATTTTCTATGAGGCGTGCTCCCTGTTTGATCAGATGGTGGGTGCCCCGGCTTTTGGAGGATTTGATGCTGCCCGGGACAGCAAACACCTCGCGGTTGTATTCCCCGGCTAATCGGGCAGTAATCAGGGACCCGCTTTTTTGAGCCGCTTCCACCACAACCGTACCGCAGGACAGACCTGCAATAATCCTGTTGCGCCGGGGGAAATTGGCAGGCAATGGGGCGGTGTCCGGAAAAAATTCGGAAATTACAGCCCCCTGTTTTCTGATCCGGCTGTACAAGGGCCGGTTGTGTCTGGGGTAGATATGGTTAAGGCCTGATCCAAGAACAGCCAGTGTCTGCCCGGTATCATTTTCAAGTGCGCCTTTGTGGGCAGCGGTATCGATCCCCAGGGCCATACCGGACACAATGGTAAAACCGAATGCCGTAAGGCGTCCTGCAAGGTAACGTGCTGTATCCATGCCGTACCGGGTCGCATTGCGTGATCCCACAATGGAGATACAGGGCGCATTGGGATCAAATGTGCCGTCATAAAACAAAAGGGCAGGGGGATCGGGAATTTCTTTAAGCAGGGCAGGATATTCAGGTTCGGTTAATACCACAGCCCCGTATCCGGAATCCTGGACCTGGGCAAGACGTTTTTGGGCACCCGGTTCAAATTCTTTGTGTCCACGAAGGCATTTTATGGCTCGGGAAGATATATCCGGCACAGACAAAAGTTGTGTTTTAGATGCCCTTAAAATGGCTTCGGGTGTTTTAAAATGGCGAATTAGGTGTTTGATTGCACGGGGACTTAGACCTGGTAGTTCTGTTAAAACAAACCAGGGCAGATATGTGTCCGGACAGAAAATCATTTAAATAGCTACTGGGTCCGGGATAGTTTCTGCTGAGCCTTGTCTGCTGCCGGTGAAAAGGGATAGCGGGTGATGACTTGCAGTTCATGATCGGAAAATTTTTTGACAAAGTCTGAAAACGATGTATCTACCGGTGTGACGTCAGGCACAGTCACATTGGTGTCCTGTGCCTGACCGGCAGTCAGTTCATGTGTTTTCTGAGTCTGGCCGGAAGCGGTCAAGAAAAGAATAAAAAAAAGCAGCGCAATCCTTGAAACATATTGTCTGGATGCGGGCATACGTTATCCTTATTTTTTTCTATGGGCCAGAAAAACAAGGGGGGATGCAATGAAAATGGATGAATAGGTACCCACCACCACACCGATGATCATGGCAAAGGCAAAG
>QKDP01000288.1 GCA_003252055.1 Desulfobacter postgatei
ATAATGTCAAGTGGTTAGGTTTTTGTATGGCACTACATGTTTTCCGTAGCAAAATATCATGTTAAAAAGCATTGGAAATTTTTCAAAATTTGGTGTAAGCAAAAATAACTTATTTTCAATAACTTATGGTTAAAATAAACAAATATAGTGCCATAAAGCACCATTTAAAAATCGTAACTTATTGAAACCACAATCAATCCAGCATCACTATCGAAAACTTGGGCTGAGAAAATACAGCACCGAAGACGGGGGCGGGTGGGTGCCCCGGATCACGCCCAAGGCCCTGGATGGTCAGTATCATTTGAAAAATTTGGACCAATGGATGCCCAAGCTGGACAAAGAAACCGTCCCAGACCCCATAGAACCGGTTTCTGCGACCACTTCCGCACCAACCCCTTCCGGCCCGGACCTGGAGTTTGAACGGCAACTGGCCCTCTATAAACGCAGGGCCATAACCCTGTATGAAAAACTGCCCATGATCGGGTTCGGTGCCCGGCTGCGGGTCTCCATCCGCATTGAGGATATTTACATGCCCCTGCATGCCATGGTGGGTGATGTTGTCCAGTCCGGGCAATGCTATGCTGATGCTGATGATGCGGCCGGGTGTCTGGAAAAGCTGGGGTGCAACACCCAGATTGCCATTCCCGACGCCTTTCAGGTCTGCCGGGAGAACAAAAGCCGGGGCATTGTTATTTTAGGGGACCCGGGTTCCGGAAAGACCACCCATTTAAAGCGCCTGCTTTTGTGGGCGCTGTCCCAAGATCATGAAACCATCGGGCTGCCGGCAGGCATCATCCCCTTGTTTCTGCCCCTGCGGGAACTGAAAAATTCAAACATCAAAAATTTTATCCATGACCGTATGGCAGATGCAGGCCTTGAAATGACGAAAGAATTCACGGACCAGCTACTGGATCATCATCCGGTGCTTTTGCTGTTTGACGGCCTGGACGAAATCCAGAATACGACACTGAGGGTTGAAGCAGCCCGCAATATTTCCCGGTTCATGACCGGCCGCGCCAATCTGTATGCGGCCGTGACCTGCCGTTTTGCAGGGTATACGGCCACGGCCCGGCTGGACAATGCGTTCATGGAGCTGCATCTGCGCCCGTTGACCCGGAACCAGGCCCAGGATTTTATCCGCACCTGGTGTCGGCTTGTGGAAACCGCAGACAACAAGAATTTGCTCCAGGCCCGGGACCTTGCCGGTAAAAAGGCCGACGACTTGATTGAGAGCCTGTCATCCGATGATTTCAGGGCTGGCCGGGTCTTTGAAATGACCCGCAATCCATTGCTTTTGACCAATATTTGCCTGGTGCACCGGGACGGGGGGCGGCTGCCCAGAACCCGGGGCAAATTGTACAGGGCAGCCATGGATGTGCTGCTGGAACTCTGGCGGGGTTCCAGGGGGGCGGAAGTGCGCATCGGCGCGGATCTGGGCCTGCGGGTGCTCCAGCCCGTGGCCCTGTGGATGCATCAGAAGGAAAACAGGATTCGGGCTTCTGCTGATGAGCTTGCGCCGGTGCTGGAAAAGGTTTTGGAAAAGGTCCGGTGGCCCCACGGGTCTGAAAGGGATTTTCTGGGCATGGTCCGGGATGACACAGGCCTGCTCACTGGTTGGGGAAACAGCACCTACGGGTTCATGCACCTGGGATTTCAGGAATACCTGGCTGCCTGCCGGATTCGCAGCCTCTCCTTTGAGGATGACGCCGTGCTGACCCAGCTGGCAGAACATTGGGGGCAGTCCTGGTGGCAGGAGGTGATCCTGCTGCTGGTGGGCCTGGAAGAGCCGTCAAGGTTTAAGGCGTTCATGACCCAGGTGGTCAAACTGCCTGCATTTTCTAATGATCCTGGGATGGCCGAGCGTTGCCTGGAGGATGCTGCGGAAATCGACTGGACCCCGTTTTTGGACCTGCTGGCCGCAGCGCCGGGCAACGATCCCCAATTGTGGGCCCGGCAACTGACGGCCCTGAGGATCCTTGACCGACATGCCAAGGACCGGCTCAAACCGCTGGCAAGCGACCTTGAAAACCATCCCATGCCGCAGATTCGGCAGCGGTTTTCGGTTCAGCATCGACGCCAGGAAGAAGCGGTGCAGGTTCACGGAGACATTCAATATGAGATGATGAAAATTCCAGGGGGCAGGATTATCATAGAATCCTCCGAAATTGCGCTCGATGCTTTTTGCATGGGGCGCTATCCTGTGACCAACCGTCAGTATGCCTTGTATTTAAAGGCCAATCCTCAGGTGGAGGAACCAAGATACTGGGGGGACCGTGAATACAACGGGGAGAGCCAACCCGTGGTGGGCGTGTCCTGGGATGAGGCCCGTGATTTTGCCCAATGGGCCGGGCTTGCACTGCCCTCTGAGGCTCAGTGGGAATTTGCCTGCAGGGCCGGGACCACGACCCGGTTTTATACCGGGGATACAGATGAGGATCTGGCCCGGGCTGGATGGTATAAGGATAATTCTGGTGGCAGGCTGCATTCGGTGGGGGAAAAAGAACCCAATGCATACGGGCTGTATGACATGCATGGTAATGTATGGGAGTGGACTACCGATTTTTATAAGGTATTTAAAGGTTTGGGCGCAGGCCGAGTGATCCGTGGCGGTGCGTTCGCCGCCCCGGCCGGGCTCTGCCGGTCTGCTTACCGCTACTTCACCCACCCGTGCTACCGCGACCAGTACTTGGGGTTCCGGCTGGTGCTGCTCCCAGGCCAGCAGGACAAGGGCCGATAGGCCAGGCAAGCAGTGGCACCGCCTGCCGGAGGTCAGGCGGTGCCCGTTTCGGAAAAATATTGCATATTCAGGAAAATACATATGGAACCAATATCTTTGATCATGGGGGCGTTGAGCGCGGCAGCCTCTACTGCCGGAAAAGAGCTTGTCAAAAAGGGGGCCGGAGAGGCCTACGAAAAGTTAAAATCACTGATCGTTTACCGGATCAGGGCGCGCAAGGCCGATTCCACGGAACTTATTTTAGATAAATTTGAACAAAAGCCCGAGATTTGCAAAGACCTTTTGACTGATGAATTAAAGGAACTTGGTATTGCATCTGATGGTGATGTGATCCAGGCTGCAGAGGCGCTTTTGAAATTAATGCCCCAGGGAAAAAAGGTCATCGCCCAATATTATTCTGAATACCATGCGCCTGTGACCCGGATAGAACATGTTGAACATTTGACTGTAAATGTCCCGAAAACAGGCATGGAAGTGTCTGAACAGCAAGTCATTGAAACGAATTCAGATCAACTGACCCCGGCCCTGGATGCCTATCTGAAAAAAGTCATGACCGACAACCGCATGCTGCCCCTGGAAGGCATTGATCCGGAGGTTCGGCGTGACGGCGGTTCTTCCATGCAACTGGAAGGGGTTTATACCCCGTTGTTTGCCCGGTCCGGTAGATCAGACATGGATATACGCTTGGGCGGACTTGCAGAAGATGATCCAAGAGAACATGACCGGCCAGTGCCCCTGGTGGAACTTTTCAATACCCCGGACCAGCCCTGGTGGGTCTTGTTGGGTGATCCCGGATATGGAAAAACAACCTTTGCATGTTTTCTGGCCTTTTGTATGGCCGGCGCGCTGCTGGGGTCAAAGCAGGGCAATTTAACGCATTTGAAAACCCCTTTGCCGGTGGAGAGTGATGACCCCGATCCCTATGACTGGGACCTTGGTGCGCTGTTGCCGCTTAAAGTCGTACTGCGCCGCCTGGCAGACCAGCCCTGTCTGGCCGAGAACTGCCCCGACCGGTTGAGTTCGTTCTGGAACTCCCTTGGCTCAGCGCCGCCAGGCAATATCGAAGATGACGGGATAAAAGATATCCAACAGCGTTTCCGGGACCATGGAGGCATTTTGATTCTGGACGGACTGGATGAAGTGCCGGGTGACGCATCTGTCCGTTGCGGCATTAAAGAACTAATCCGGGTGGTCAAAGAAACCTATGACCGTGTGCGGATTCTTGTGACCAGCCGTCCCTATGCCTATGAAAAAAAAGAGTGGCAGCTGCCCGGATTTGCTTTGGCAAGGCTGACGCCGTTTAATGACCATCAGATCAAGGCCTTTATTCACCGCTGGTATGACCAGGCCGCATTGAACAAGAGAGTGTTGCCGGCGGCATCGCGGATTTGTTCCGGGCGGTGTTTGCCACCCGAAGCCTGCTGGAATTTTCCCGCAGTCCGCTGCTGTTGACCCTGCTTGCCAGTCTGCATGTGTTCAGGGGCCGGCATTTGCCTGAAAAGCGGGAAGCCATTTATGCCCAGAGCCTGGAACTGCTGCTGGACATCTGGGAACGGCATAAGAAAAAGGATGACTGCAACGGGGACCGCACCGTCAGGCTGTCCCAGGAGCTTGGCATGGAACAGGACCAACTGCTCAGGGTCATTGCCAAACTGGCCTTTGAGGTGCACAAAGCCCAAGGGGAGGCCGGCGGCACAGGGCGAAGCGTTGCGGATATCCCCGGTCAGATGTTAATGACGGCCTTGATGGACGGCCCCGGGAGCCGGGATATCCGGCCCAAACGGTTGGAGGAATTTTTGTCCTGCAGGGCAGGTATCCTGGTGGACCGGGGAGAGGGGGTATATTGCTTTCCCCACCGCACCTTCCAGGAGTATCTGGCGGCCCGGTATCTGACGGAACTGGATGACAACGGGACCCTCATTGAACTGACCACGCAATTTCCCGGGCAGTGGCGGGAGGTGGGTTTGCTGGCTGCGGCCAGAAGCTATGAGGCCTATGTCCCGGGATTCTGGGATTTGATTGACGGGTGGTGCCCTGACGATCTGTCTGAATCCGAAGGCTTTGATAAATTTGATGAATCAAAATTGTGGGGGGCGCTGATGGCAGGTCTTGCCGTGGCGGAATCCGTGAAAATAGGCCGGGATATGTCGGACCGGCGGCAGGTAAAACTGGCGCGTCTCAGAGCCTGGCTGCTCAGGATTGTAAGGGGAAAGGAGTTGCCGGCTCTGGAACGGGCCTCTGCAGGCAATGCCCTGGCCAAGATTGGAGATCCCAGATTTGATACCCGGGTGTTTTATCTGCCCAAGGAGAAAAACAACGGATTTATCGAAGTGACGGAAGGGGTGTTTTTGATGGGCATACAGGATGCGCTGGTGCCCGGACCCAAGGCGTTGTTTGATGATCAATTTAAGATATCTTCATATTATGAAATGCCCTACCACAAGGTAAAAGTGCCCGGGTTCTTCATTGCCCGGTATCCTGTCACCAAAGCCCAGTACCGGGTGTTTGTTCAGGAAACAGGTCATGAAAACGATGAATTTGAAGATTATGGAGATGACAACCATCCGGTCTCTCGTGTTTCCTGGCATGATGCCTATGCATACTGCCAATGGCTGAACAGCAAGGATTTGTTCGGCGGCATGAAGGTGTCGCTGCCCACAGAAGCCCAGTGGGAAAAGGCGGAGCGGTGGGGAACCGACACCCTGTATCCCTGGGGAAATGAAATTGATTCTGAGCAGGCAAATTATGGTGATTTATCCATTCAGGAGACCTGTTGTGCGGGGTGTTTTCAGCAGGGCGGGAATGAGGATCAGCCCCTGGATATGATCGGCAATGTGTGGGAGTGGACCCTGGATCATTTTCATGACACCTATGACAAGGCGCCTGATGACGGCAGTGCATGGATTGATACGGATGCGGGTGAGAGCACGCCTCGGGTAATCCGCGGTGGTGCGTTCAACTCTCCGGCCGAGGACTGCCGGTCTGCTTGCCGCAGCGGCTCCCTCCCGTCCTACCGCGACCGGGACTTGGGGTTCCGGCTGGTGCTGCTCCCAGGCCGGCAGGAATAAAACCAGCCCGGGCAGGCAGGGGTGGTGGTGCCGCCTGCCGGAGGTCAGGCGGCGCACCGCTTAGAGGTTTGCCCTGCAATTGTGAGCGTTCATCTCCCGGAATGCCGGCGGCCGGGTTTTGTGTTGGCAGATTCAATCACTCCAAACCCGGCCCACCGTCCAGACCGGCAAGGGTGCCGTACATAGACGGACGCCGGTCCCGGAACAGGCCCCAGCCTGCCCGCATGTTTTCAATTTCCTTGAAATCAAAGGAGACGATTTTGATATCTTCGGTGTTACGGTCGCACTGGGCAAGTATCTCTCCGGTGTTACCGGTAATAAATGAAGTGCCGTAAAAGGTCATTTCAACATCCCGGTCCTTTTCCGTGCCAATGCGGTTGGATGCGCACACCGGGATCACGTTGGCGGCGGAGTGGCCCTGCATGGTCCGCTGCCAGTGGGGCTGGGAATCATACCCGGGCATTTTGGGCTCTGACCCGATGGCCGTGGGGTACATCAGAATATCCGCCCCCATCAGCGCCATGCTGCGGGCGCTTTCCGGAAACCACTGGTCCCAGCAGATGCCTACTCCCACCTTGCCGAACCGGGTGGCCCACACCTTGAAACCAGTGTCGCCCGGGCTGAAATAATATTTTTCTTCATAGCCCGGCCCCTGGGGAATGTGGGTTTTACGATAGATCCCCATGATTGTGCCGTCGGCATCAATCATGGCCACACTGTTGAAATATGCCTGGTTGGCCCGTTCAAAAAAGCTGATGGGCAGCACCACTTCAAGTTCCTTGGCCAACGCGCTGAATCGTTTGATCAGGTCACTTTTGTCACGCTCCTGGGCCAGGGAGAAATAGGCGCAATCCTGTACTTTACAGAAATAGGGACCGGAAAACAGCTCCTGCAAAAGAATAATATTGGCGCCCTTGGCTGCCGCATTCCGGATAATCCTCTGGGCCTTTTCTACATTGGCTTCATAGTCGTTGCTGCAGGCCATCTGGGTGACCGCGACATTAACTTTTTCCATGTTCACTCCGGTTAAAATGGTGGCAGGGCTGTCCCTGCCGGCTGCTGCTGGGTGATACAGTGTATCCCGCCGCCGCCGGCAAAAAGGGGCAGGCTCGGGATCTGGACAATGGTGCGGTCCGGGAAAATATCCTGCATCATCTCTTTTACCTGATCATCAGTTTTATTATTTGGCGGATCGTTAAAGGCAGACATGATAATGGCACCATTGGGCATATAAAAATTGATATATGAGAGATCCATGCGCTCGCCTTTCCACTTCTGGGGGGCAGGCTGGGGAATCTCCACGATCTCAATGGCATTTCCGGCGGCATCCATCGCGTCGGCAAGCCTTTGTTTTGCATCCCGGGTCACGGCAAAATTGGCATCGTCCGGATCAATGCAGTTATTTAACAGAATCAGTCCCGGCCGGGCAAACGTGGCCAGAATATCCACATGCCCCGTGGTTTCATCCCCTTCAAGACCGTTGGCCAGCCACAGCACTTTATCAATGCCCAGGTATGTTTTGAACAACCCTTCGAAATCGTTCTTTGTAAACCCCGCATTGCGTTTGGGGTCCAGCAGGCACTGTTCCGTGGTGATCAGCGTGCCTTTGCCGTCCACATGGATGGAACCGCCTTCCAGGATAAAGGGGGCGGTATAGCGCCGCATGGACAGATGACGGAGGGCCTCAATGGCCATGGCCTCATCGCAGGGCCCTGTGATGGGATAGTGGCCCCATCCGGTGAATACCCAGTCAATGCCGGCAACATTGCCTTTTGTATCCCGCACAAAGGTGGGTGCACTGTCCCGGGCCCAGGAGTCAAAGCAGGTGGCATTGACCAGGGTGGCAGAATTACCTAAAAGGTTTTCGGCTTCGGCCCGCTGTTCCGGGTTGACCAGCATATAGACCGGTTCAAAATCGGCAATGGCCCGGGCCACCTGGGCATAGGTCTGTTTTGCTTCGGGCAGTACACCCTTGAAGCACTCCTGGGAGCTCGGCCACACCATCCAGCAGGCATCATGGGCCTCCCACTCGGCCGGCATGGTCAGCCCGTCACTTTGGGGGGTACGCACGGGAATGGAGAAAAAGCCGTTTGCAGGGGGACCTGCCAAAGGATGGTCCCCCTGAATCTGTATCAGTTGTGTCATGTATCCTTTTGTATCCTGACGTTTTTAAACGGTTGTGTTTATCATTACATGCTTGGTAACCAGATAGTCGCCTACGGCCTCGGCGGACAGATCCTTGCCGAAACCGGATTGTTTGAACCCGCCATGGGGTGCTTCGGAAACCAGGGGCAGATGATCGTTCACCCAGACGCATCCAAACTCCAGGGCCTTTGCCACCCGCATGGCGCGCGCCACGTCACGGGTAAATACCGAAGAGGCCAGGCCGAATACGGTATCATTGGCCATGCTCAAGGCTTCTGATTCCTCTTTAAAGGACTGGATGGTGACAACGGGTCCGAATACCTCTTTTTGTACGATTTCAGAAGTCTGTGCAACATTATTAATTACGGTGGGTGCGTAAAAATAGCCGGGGCCGTCAAGGATTTCACCGCCGCAAAGAACGCTTGCGCCTGCAGCTTTGGCCCGTTTGACAAACCCGTCCACCGATTCCATATGGAGCTTGGAAATCATGGAACCCATCATGGTGTCGCTGTCAAAGGGATTGCCCACCTTTACGGCTTTCATGGCTGCCACAAGGGCATCCGTCACCTCGGCCACGCAGGATTCATGGCAGATCACCCGGGTGGCTGCCGTGCAGTCCTGGCCGGAGTTGCAAAAGGCGCC
>QKDP01000152.1 GCA_003252055.1 Desulfobacter postgatei
GTACGGGCTCAATCCTCTGGTGTTGTTCAAGGACAACCGTAAATACTACTCAGGCCTGACCAACATTCGCCTGGACATGGGCGACACGCTGCTGCTCCAGGGTCCATGGGAGAAATTTCATATTCTGATAAACAGGCCCAAACCCAGATCCCTGATATTTGCATCCAAACTGGAGGGCGAAATCCTGCGGCCCCAGAAAGCAATGCTGGCTGTGGGCTGGCTGGCACTTGCCCTTTTCCAGATTGTGGTTTTGAAAATCCAATTGGGGGTTGCGCTGATGTCCGGGGCCCTTGGCATGATCATTACCGGTGTTCTGACCGTTGACGAGGCATATCTGTCTGTTGACTGGATGACGGTGTTTCTCCTGGCGGGACTTATCCCCTTGGGCATTGCCTTTGAAAAAACCGGCACGGCCGGATTTATTGCCCATACGGTGCTCAGCCTGATCGGGACGCCTACACCTATCGTTCTTCTGGCGGTTGTGGGTATCATGGCATCCTTTTTTACCCTGGTCATCTCCAATGTAGGGGCCACGGTGCTTCTGGTGCCCCTGTGCATGAACATGGCCGTGATGGCCGGGGCTGATCCGAGAATGGCTGCGTTGGTGGTGGGGCTTTCGGCTTCCAATACCTTTGTTCTGCCCACCCATCAGGTCAATGCCCTGATTATGCGTCCTGGCGGCTACAGGACCATTGATTATGCCAAGGCCGGTGCCGTAATGACGGTGCTGTTTCTTACCGTGGAATTGGCCGTGATCTATTTCTTCTACGGTATTTCTTAAGACTTAAATAACAATAGTATTCCCGGGCCGATCGGATGACCTTGTGTCCGGTCGGCCTGTTTATTGTCGCGTTGATTGTAAAACGATGAAAATTAAACCGGCTATGACCTTGTTTCCCATAAAGAACATATATATAAATTGATTATGCGTTTCAGTCTCAGACATAAAATATCATTTCTTTTCCTGGTCTTCATGGTGGTGAACAGTATTATCTGGTTTTTGAACCACTACAGCAATTCCATAGTATTGAACACCCTGGTGCTCATTGAAAAAAAACGGGACCTGCTGGATACGGTGCTTGAGGCCCGACGCTACGAGAAAAATTTTTTCTTAAGAAAAGATATCAAGGATCTGTCCCTGGCTCTGTCATACATCGGTAAAATTGATGAAAAGCAGGCGCATATTGAGAGAGAGTTTTCTGAACTTGTGGCAAGGGATCCCGCTTTTCAGCAACGCAGCCAGGCCATCAATGGCTACCGTACCAACATGGAAACTCTGTTAACCCTGTATAAACGTAGTACAGTCTCTGCTGAGCAGTCTTTGCAGATTCAAAATACGGTGACCCAGCTTGGGCGGGAACTGACCACCGATATTGAACAGGTGGTGAAAACAGAGAAAAAGAAGGTGTTTGAACTGCTGGACCGGTCCAGGGAATACCTGATGATTTCCCTGCTCTTATTGTTTATTCTCACGGTGCTGGCCGCCATTTTTCTGGTCATCAAGCTTAACCGCCCCTTAAAGGCCATTGAAACCGGGATCAAACACATTGCCAAGGGAGATTATGATAAAATTCCGGAAATAAAAACCGGAGACGAGTTTGAATCTTTGTCCGTAAGCCTGAACCACATGATTGAAGAGCTGGCCCGGCGTAAAACCCAGCTCATCCAGGCCGAAAAAATGTCATCTTTAGGCACGCTCACCTCCGGGGTGGCCCATGAACTGAACAACCCGTTGAACAATATCTCCACCAGTATCCAGATTATTCAGGAGGAAATTGAAGACCCGGATATTAAGTATAAAAAAACGCTCCTGGCCAATGTTGAACAGGAAATCAACCGATCAAAGGAAATTATCCGGGCCCTGCTTGATTTTTCCAGGCAAAGTGATTTCAGTCTTGAACCAGTCCTGTTTAAAAAACTGGTCAACAACACCATGCACCTGATTACAGGGGATATCCCTTCGGATATTGAGGTGGAAATCATCGTTCCCGATGATGTTGAAGGACGCATGGATCCCCGGCGCATCCAACAGGTACTGCTTAATCTGATTATCAATGCCGTATTTGCCATGGAGGACCAGGAAGGCGGGCGTTTGACCATTTCAGCGTTCAAGGACATATCTGCGCACACCTTTGTTTTTACGGTTACGGATACGGGCAAGGGGATAAAGGAAGAACATTTAGCCAAAATTTTTGATCCTTTTTTCACCACCCGGGAAGTGGGAAAGGGATCTGGCCTGGGGCTTTCCATTATCCACGGCATCATTGAGCAGCACGGCGGAACAATCAGCGTGAATTCCAGCCCTGGCCGCGGTACAACATTCACCGTCAGTCTGCCGGATTGACACTAGGAGCACCATGCAGGAACACATCCTTATAATCGAAGATGAGCAGATCGCCCTTAAAAATCTTGAACACATTCTTGTTAAGGATGGATACAAGGTTACGGCCGTAGACAGCGGAACCAAGGGGCTTAACCTTATCAAATCCAAGACCTTTGATCTGATTATCACCGATTACAAGATGAAGAAAATCGACGGCATGCAGATCCTTGAACGCAGCCGGGAACTGCAGCCCTACACCGAAGTCATTATGGTCACCGGCTACGCTACCGTGGACAATGCGGTTATAGCCATGAAAGAAGGTGCCTATCATTACATTGCAAAACCCTACAAAATAGACGAGGTCCGGCAGGTCATCAAACAGGCCCTGCTCAAGCGATCCCTTCAAATGGAAAATCAGGCGCTTAGAAAGCAGCTTGATCAGAGGGCAAAGCTGCCTGAGATCATCGGTAACAGCCCGCCCATGCGCCAGGTAAAAAAGACCATTGCCCAAGTGGCCCAGACCGATATCTCCGTGTTGATTTTAGGGGAAAGCGGCACGGGAAAAGAACTTGTGGCAAGGGCGATTCACAGTCTTTCCAGCCGGAAAAACCATGAAATGGTGGCCTTTAACTGCGGCTCATTTTCAGAGGATCTCATGGCCAATGAGCTTTTCGGCCATGAAAAAGAGGCATTTACCGGTGCCATGGGAACCAAAAAAGGTCTGTTTGAGTTTGCCCATCAGGGCACGGTGTTTTTTGATGAAATCGGGGATATGCCGGCCTCCATGCAGATTAAGATCCTGCGGGTGATCCAGGAAAAAGAGATCATGCGGGTGGGCAGCACCCAGACCGTGGGTGTGGATTTAAGGTTTATTGCCGCCACCCACCGGGACCTGCGCCACGAGGTGGACCAGGGCCATTTCCGCCAGGACCTTTATTTCCGGCTCAACGTGGCATCCATCATACTGCCTGCCCTGGCAGACAGAAAAGAGGACATTCCGCTTCTGGCCTATCATTTTCTGGCAAAGAAAAACCAGGATATGGGGAAAAACATCAAGGAAATTGACCGGACCACCATGGATTTTCTTGTTAACTATACCTGGCCGGGAAACGTCCGGGAACTTGAAAACATCATAGAACGGGCCGTGGCCATGGAAAACAGCGAAGTGATATATCCCGAAGCACTGCCCGACCATCTCACCCAGCTGGCCATTGAAACCTACCGCACAGCCCCGGAAGGCAAAATTCCCACCATGAAGGAGCAGGAAAAACGGTATATCCAGTGGGTGCTGGAACAGACCAACTGGAACAAAACCCGGGCTGCTGACATCATGGAAATCGACCGGGTCTCTTTGTGGCGCAAAATCAAAGCTTTTAAATTGGAATAATTAAGGTTAATCTCTAATTGAATTGATTCTTGGCGTTTCAATGCAGGCACAATATGTGGTGGTCGGATAATTTTCTGAAAAGCGTTCAATCATACCGGTGTGCTTACCTGGGCCAGTCAAAACAAACGCAAAAATTATTCGATCTTAAATCAGCATTAATCAAGTCCCAGGTTGTCGTAGAAGTGCTGGCGTTTCATCCGGTGCAGTTCCTTACTGCGGCCTCACGAGCGATGGCGGTATGGATTTTCCGGTGCTGCGCGCCCCATGGGATGCGCCGAGCCTAGATTACCAGAGGTTGAGAACGATTTTAACGGTATCACCGATTTTCAAATCACTGGCCCGTTTTAGCCTGTTGAGTCGGATCAATCTTTCTACTGATATTCCATTGTATTTTTTAGAAATCCTCCAAAGCGTATCGCCGGGCAGGACTTTGTAGTAAATAACGGTTGTCTCGGCTGGTCGAGGCATTAAGGTATAAATTGCGCCGGAATTTTTATGTGTGCGCAATTTCTGACCCGGATGGATCTCACTTCCTCGAAGGCAGTTCCAACTTTTCAATTGTTCAACCGAACATCCATACTGTTTTGCGATACCATAGAGGGTGTCTCCCTTTCCTACCCGATGGCAAGTCTCTGTGTCGGGAGCAGAATGGGTCTCTTTGGGTTTGATGGCTATGGCTGGGCTGGTTTTGGGATAGAGAGATCCCATGCCTAAAGCGATATAGGATTGGGAAAGTATACTGCCGACAAATCGATTCCTCACGGACCTGCACGCAACACCCAACGCAATGGCGATCATCCGTCGGCCGTTTTTTTCCGAAGTGGCCGCCAGGCAAAATTTCGCATTATTGGTGAACCCTGTTTTTAATCCGTCCACTTCTTCATAGGTCACCACAAGTTGGTTATGATTTCTCAGCCGTATGAGTTTTCCACCTTGCGAGATCACGGATTCACCCATGCGGGTGATTTGCAGCAACTTGTCATATTTGAGCATTTCCCTGCAAAGTAGAAGAAGATCCGAAGGACTGGAATAATTGTCATTATAACTGTTCGGAGCGGGCATGCCGGTGGCGTTGGAAAAACCCGTTGACGCCATGCCCAGTTGTTTCGCGCGCCGGTTCATGCGATACACGAAGTTTTGTTCGGTACCCCCCAAATACTGGGATAAAAGATATGTCGCATCATTGCCCGAGGATATAAGGGCTGCTTTCATTAGGTCCTCCACGCAAAGAGAGCGGCCTGATTTCAGCCCGACCATGGAGCCTCCCACACGGGTCGCTTCCGGGGTGACCCGAATGGGCGTATCCCAGGATATTTTCCCGGCACGAATATCTTCAAAGACCAACAGCCCCACCATCATTTTGGTCAGGGATGCAATGGGATAAGTGTGATGCATATTCTTATTCCATACAACGGTGTCTGTAGAAAGATCGTACAAAAGTCCGGCCCGGACTACCTGGTCGTTAATTCGAACCGTCGGGGGGAGTAAAGCCGATTTAGATTGTGCGGCAGAAGCGGCATATCCTTGAAATAAAAGTAATATAAATGTAAAGAAAAGAAGATACGACCGTTCCAAACTGTGTGATTTTTCTGTTTGCGGCATTATCACAAGATATTTAAGGTGAATAAAGAATGGCCTTTTTTTTATTCAACAAAATATAGTCGGATCAATCTTTCGTGTCAAGTGTTAAGCCGAACGCGGCATGCAAAATATCGACACCCATAGCTTACTAAAAATTTAATTGGTTTGCTGAACAAATGGATAGAGAGGGATTTTACCCGCCTTCACCTCTGGGCAACCCGTCTAATCCTGGCATTAACGTGTTGACTATGTCTATAAATGCTTGCTCTTCAAGGAGCGGTGCCGGGTACAACATCTTGTGGCCCTGCTCTCTTCTGTTGAGGGGGGATTATACATTAAACTCCTTATTCTTCAAAACCGGTGGTCTATCCCGACCGGGCGGACCGCCCCTTTGATCTGGTGCTGGTCGCCCTGAAACACCACCCACCATCTGACAGACTCGATGCTCAAAGAGATCAACGCGCGGACAGGGCCGGACACCCTATTTCTTTCCGTGATAAACGGGTTTGAAAGTGAAAAGCTGCTCGGTTATGCCTGCGGCCAGGAAAAAAATCGTTCCTGCCATTGCCGTCGGCATTGATGCGGTGCACGAAAATAACCATTTTACTCTAATCCGGGTTAAAGAAAAAATCACAGCCGGCAAAGTGGGCTGGACGCCGGCTGTGGGTATAGAAAAAAAGGCGGCATTTAAAATGCCGCCTTTATATCAGGCATGGGCGGCGTTAACAAGGCGGGCATCTGCCGTTGCACGGTTCATGAAGGCCGGGCGGCGTTCCGTCACCCTTGCGTATAGCTGTTCATACTGCTTTTTAATGGGGGCCGGGGTCGGGGTTTTGAAGTAACTGCTGCCCGGAAGGATATCTGTTTGGTAAAACAGCCTGCCGGTCCGGGTATTGACCTTGTTTACCCCCTTAACGGATTGGACAAGGCTTGCCAGTTTTTTGCCGTACCTGGAAAACATCAGTACGGGTTTGTGGACAACAAGTTCCACCTGGTCGTGCTGTGCGGCCACGGAAACGGGGTGGCCCTTTTTGGCCATAAGACGTGAGACTTCAGCGGCCAGGGCAAACTCCTGGGGGGTCATCTCTTCTTTTTTATTTAATGCTGCCGTGGAAATCAGTTCAATCAAATCGGTCTGCCCGGTGGTGGTTACATTCACAACGCCGTCGCAATCCATTGGCCTGCGGCTTTCAGCTGAACGCAGGTAAAGGGCCCAGCGTAAAAATGCTTCGTCGCTGCGATCCAGTCGCTTTTTGGTGTCAATATCGGCGTTGTTGCCTGTTTCGCGCTGTATTTTCCGGTTTCTGAAATCCTTTGGCGCCGTGACCAGAATGTGCAGCCCAAGTTCAGACGGAATCAATTCGCCTAGAAATCCACTGACAACAACAGGTCCCTGTTTGATTTTGTCGGCCAGAACAGATTTTACCGCTGCAATACACCTGGCTTTAGCCGGGGTATACCGGTCTGCAAAAGGCGGATCTTTAAAGATACTGTTTTCAATGCTACTTTTCTTCAAATTGTACATCCTGGCTGCCGTATTAATGATGTCCTGGTCGTACAATACTTTACAACCCAGTACATCTGCGGCCTTTTGTGCCAGTTGCGCTTTGCCTGTGTATGCTTTTCCAAAAAATGTGATGACGCTCATACCTGTCTCCTTTGCTAAAGGCCCTTATTTTATTTAATTCAGTAATTTTAGTAATCTTTTGGGTAAAGAGTATCGCAACTATTGTGCCGGAAGCATAAAAAAATATAATCACCTTAATTTATTGAAAATTGTTTTGTGTCGAGACGTTTGGTCATGTTCTTATGAAAAGTTGCATTATGAAACGAAATCCATGATGGAGTTATAATTTATTTATAAATTCAGATAGATTGCTTTGTGTTTCATATTTGAATATGGGATTGAATTTTGCAACGTTTTAGAGTGAAATCTGCCTGGTCAGACCGCGTTTGTTTTAAACCCGATCATCAAGTTTTTAGGGAGTTTGTTTAAATTCAAGGCGGAGAGTTAAAGGCATTTGTGTTTTGGAAGAAACATGTTAATATCCGATCGAAATTGGATTCAAAAATACCGGGAATCAGGACCGTAAGTCTTAACCGTTCTATTTTCCCGGCAACATAAAAAATAAAAAAGTCAAATATTAGGATACATCAGATGAAATATAATAATGAAACGGCCCGGCTAAGCCATGGCATCTTTTTTTGCAGCCATATCTGTTCTAAAATATTAAAATCCGTCCTGGTCTGGGGGATTCTTTCTTCTTTGACCATGATCCCTTCCGGCGCCCTGGCCAAAGGCGAAGCAGATCTTGCAGACGGTCTGTATGCAAAAATGGATACAGATAAAGGGATCATTCTTCTCCAGCTGTTTTACAAACAGGCTCCGTTGACTGTTACCAATTTTGCCGGGCTTGCCCTGGGTAAAATGGATACAGATGTTAAAAAGGGCGAAAAGTTTTACGATGGACTGACATTCCACCGGGTGATTCCCGATTTTATGATTCAGGGCGGGGACCCTGAAGGCACGGGCCGGGGCGGTCCGGGATACCGGTTCCAGGACGAATTGCGCCCTGAGTTAAAACATGACAGCCCTGGGATTTTATCCATGGCCAATTCAGGTCCCGGCACCAATGGCAGCCAGTTTTTCATTACCCACAAAGCCACACCCTGGTTGGACGGCAAGCACACGGTGTTCGGTAAGGTGGTCAAGGGCATGGCGGTGGTCAATGCCATTGAAAAAGGGGATAAAATCAAAACTGTTGAGATCCTGGCAATAGGGGATGAGGCAAAGGCTTTCAGAACAGACCAGGCTGGATTTGATGCCATTATTACAAACAGGAAAGCCCAAATTAAACAGGAAAGAATAAAAGACATGGAAGCGTTTAAAAAGCAGATGCAGGAAAAGTATCCCGATGCCGTGGAAACCGAATCCGGTCTGATGTATGTACCGGTACAGGAAGGAACCGGCCCTGCCGTTACCTTAGGGGCTACAGTGCAGGTTCATTATACCGGACTGTTCGCCAACGGCAAAAAGTTTGATTCCTCCAGGGACAGGGGTAAGCCCATTGAATTCGTACTTGGCAAGGGTCAGGTGATCAAAGGCTGGGATATCGGGATTAACGGCATGAAAAAAGGCGAGGCCCGGCAGTTGTTGATTCCTTATCCCCTGGCATATGGGGAGAGGGGCTATCCTGGTGCGATTCCGCCCAAGTCCACCCTGATATTTGATGTGGAGCTGGTGGACTTCCAATAGTAATTAGT
>QKDP01000363.1 GCA_003252055.1 Desulfobacter postgatei
CTGCCCTGAGCCTGCCCGGATCAAAGGTAAAAATATCCTTTTGGTGGATGATGTGTTTACCACAGGAGCCACCTGCGATGCTGCAGCCCAGACCCTGATGGATACAGGGGCTGCCGCTGTGTCTGCCCTGGTTCTGGCCCGGGCTTAATCCAGTTTTTCAACAATCGCCTCCACAGCCCTTTCAGCCGTGGCCCCGAACAGGGTCTCAATGTCCACAAGGTTGAGGTATTTATCATCCCATGCCACAGTTTTACTTTCAAGAATCCAGTCCTTAAGCCGGGTGTATTTTCCGCCCAGGGCCTTGATTTTTTTCAACAGGGTAACGTCTTCTGTGGATTTAAAGGCAATATTTAAAGACAGAAGATATTCAATGATGTTGGGTGACGTCGGCGAAGATGAAAGCACCGGAATCACAAGAATGCTTCTGTTGTCTTTCCGGCCCTTGCCGATATATACGTTACCCTCCCTGACAATGATGTTTTTAGTGCCCTTGAGCCGGTGATCTGTTTCCACCCTGGAGTATTCATTGGCCAGAACACCTGTTTTGGATACCACATCAATGCGGGTGTCTGCCGTGACTTTTCCTAAAAGGTTTAAGCCAGTGATGCGGTAGAGCACTGCGCCTTTAATTTCGGATATGATTTCCTGCAGGTTTTTAAGGACCAGAACATTGGTGTTGGTCAAAAGGGGAATCTGGATGTTATGTTCAGCCAGGGCATCAAATACAATGCCTTCATATCGTTCACTGATCCGGCTGGTTCCCACGGTAACTGTTTTGGCCTGGTGCTTGATGGCATCAACGGGCCGGGCCATGGTATTGATGGCCTGGTTCATGGTGGTAAAAAAGGTGGACAGCATATTGGGCGGGGTCCCTTTGACGCCGAAGTCCACTTCAAAATCTGATACAGGCAGCCTGCCGGACAGGTATTTCAGCAGCAAGGTGATGTCTGAAACCGTGCTCAGACCCATGGCACAGGGAAATTCCCCCTGGCGCCTTTTTTGGGAAAACTGGTTGTAGAATTCTGCCACGGTTTCCGTGAATTTGTTTTCCAGGAGCACCTCGTAATCATCATGGCCCATAGCCCTGAACTTTTCAATGACGTCCTCTATTTTCAGCCGTTCGTCATAGAGAAATTTTGATTTGTCATTGATGGCCAGCGCGGCATAGTACCCCCAGAGATGCCCCACCAGGGTATTTAGAATAGGGGCAAAATGTTCCTGGACTTCGGGTATCTTGAAAACAGCCTTGGCATATAGATCAAACCGGTCTTCACCCTGGGTGGTGATCACGATGGGGCTGGCTTTGTGGGCATGGAAAATGGCTGTGTCCTTGATAATGTCCCCAAGCACGCTTTCCCTGGTACCGGCCGCACAGACAATGATCAATGGCTCGCTTGACAGATCAATATGTTTTTTGTCCTCAACAAAATCAGAGGAGATGGTTTTGTAGCACAGTTCCGACAGTTTGATCCTGATTTCATCGGCAGATGTTTTGTTGGCTCCGGAACCCACGGTGGCCCAGTAATTTTTGGAGATGGCCAGACGGTCAGCGCATTCCCTGATCTCATCGCGCATGGCAAGCACAGCTTTCATTTTTTCAGGCAGTTCCATCAGCGCACGGATCTGCGCGTTGATATACTCTTCACTTCTGGCATTGAGCAGGGCAGCCAGGTGCAGCCCGAGCACGGCTCCGGCCGTGATCTGGGAATAAAAGGCCTTGGTGGAGGCCACGGACATCTCGATGTCCCTGCCTGAACTGGTATACAATACCCCGTCCACCTTAAATGTCAGATCCGAATCCCTGCGGTTGACAATGGCAAGGGTCCTGGCACCGTGGGCTCGCATCATATCCACGGTGCGGTTGGTGTCCGTGGTGGTGCCGGACTGGCTGATGGCCACGACCAGGGTGTTTTCCATGGCCCTGGTATTTTCACCTTTGCTGCCGATGCTGAACCCGGAAAGCTCAGACGCTTTTTGGGCACGAATGTCCATGGATTTACCCCCCAGGTAATGGGTAAGAAGATCCGCACATCCCTGGGCTGCAATACCGGCTGTACCCTGGCCGATGAAATATATTTTTCTTATTTTCCCGGATCGTAAATCTTCTTTCAGTTCCGGCGGAATAATGTTCCTGTTCAGACTGACATTAAGAAGTCCTGAGCCCGGATTCTGTTTGAATTTGTTTTCCAGTGTTTTTTCAACGGATAGAGGTGATTCAGAGATCTCCTTGAGAAAATAGTGGTTATACCCCTGGCGGTCAATGTCCCTGGAGGTGATCTGGCTTTTGAGCACATCTTTTCCGGTCAGGGTGATGGGCTGGTTGTCATAGTAAAAGGAACGCACGCCTTCAATACCGCCGGGACTCTCCTGGTCCAGGATCACGATCTGGCCCTTTTCTTCGCCGTTAAGTTTAATGTAGTGGCGGGTCTCCTCCACCACCCCGTATAATTCCGATGCCGCAATGTAATGGTCCGGGGCAAGCCCTACAAAAATGGCCTGTCCACTGCCTTTCTGGGCCAGAAACAATTTGCCCGGGGCAAGGTCTGTATGCATGGAAATGGCATGGGATCCCTCAAATTCATTGACCGCCAGACGGAATGCCTCTTCAATGGGTGCGCCCATTTTCAAGTGGTGTTCAATCTGCAACGGGATCAGCTTGGTGTCTGTGGTGATCTGGGGATGAATTTTATCGTATCGGGCCTCGTATTCGGTTTTCAGTTCCAGGTAGTTGTCAATATCCCCGTTAAGGCAGACATGGATGATGCCGCTTCGGGATACCCTGGTATCTGTGGGTGTATTGTCCAAAGGATGGCAGTTGGCTTCAGTGATATCACCTACTGATGCCCACCTTGTATGGGCTGAGACAGATGAAGCCAAAAGGGAAAACTCGGCAAGCGTCTGGAGCAGATGGTCATTTTTAATCTGATTCCTGACAAAGGCGATGTTGTCGCCAAGGGCACCTACCTCCGCGGCAAATTTGTATACAAAACAGATGGTAATACGGTTCGGGAAACCTGGTCTGCTGACTTCATTGATTGATATGGTGTTGTTTGATAGAATCTGGCGGTTGCTTCTGTTTTCCAACCCTTCGGCGATTCCTTTGCTTTCCAGAACGCTTTTATACGTTGAGAATTCCTTTTCATCCAGGGTGCACAACACTGAAATGCCTGCTGAATCTCGTCCCCTGACCTCCAGGCGGTCAAGGCTGTTGAGCACGGCATTGATCCGTTTGAAAAGCGCAATCCCTGCAGGATTGTTTTGTTTCTCTATACCCGGGGCCAGATGTTCAATGGCTTCAATATTATTAACAACTTCTTTTTTCAGACACCAGAGAATATCCTTGAGCTGATCGATATAATCTGCGGCAATTTCTACCTCGGGCGTGGATAAGCCGGCTGTGGCGGATTTAAAATTCCGGACTTCATCCGTAAGAATTTTTTCAATATCCTGGGTGATTTTGGACAATTTGCGGGTTTTTTCCCGGTTATAAAACAGGGATGCAAAAATCGTTTCCTGCTTAAGGTTCTGGGCATGGTCAAACAAGCTGGATAAAAATTCTGCGCCTCCCAGGTAATCCTGTGAAACCATTGGGGGTGTGTTTTCGGAAAACTGGCCAAGACGATTTTGTGAAAGGGTTGCAATGCCCCGGGACAGGGATTCCAGATCATTTTCACAGGCAGGCCCTTTAAAGGCCACAAGGGCACAAATCCCGCAGCCCAGGGTGCAGCCGGTGTCGGGGAAAAAGAGTAAGGTGTTCTCCTTCACCGATGACAGCGGTTTGCCCATGTCCACATTTATCTTTGCGATATGTTTTAGATAATCAAAAATTTGTGTTGAAAAATTGTTTTGGCGTTTCATATGTAGCCTCCATTCTCTAAGAGCCTGTTTGGTAATTTTTCGCAAACGAATCCTCCTTGGTTTTTGGAGTGCTGAAATAGATTTTCAGCATGTTTTTTGCGTGGATGCATGCCCGGGTCCCGATATATTTGCCGTGCCCCACCACTACTGCGACAATCAATGTCTCTTTTGTTGTTTTATGCTGTCCAAATCCTGTGAACCAGTCGTATTTGACCGTATGCTCCCGGTTGGACAGAGAGCCGGTTTTCCCGCCGATCACCAGATTGGATAATATTTTATCCCGTGAATAGCCCCTGAACGATTTCCTGGCTGTGCCGCTCGATATGGTCTTCTTCATGAGTCGTATCATGGTGGCGGCTGTTTGGGGACTGATCGGTGTTTTATATATCTCTTTGGTGCTTTTGTAGATCTGGTCTTCGTTTGAATTGGATATCCGGTCCACAAGACGGGGTACAAGGCTTTGTCCCTTGTTCACCACCGCTGAAACCATAGTCACGGCAAATACAGGTGAAATCAGGGTCTCTCGATTAAATCCGCATCCAAGCTCTGCTATATGGTAATCACTGCCGGTGGCGGCAAAATGGGGGGCTGGAAAGTCAAAATCCGTGTCCGGACTTTGGTTGAAACCAAATTTTTGGGCAAAATCGTTAAGTACCGCTTTGCCTAGATCAAATTGACCGAGTTTGCCGAATACAGGGTTGATGGATTCGGAAAAGGCGGTCTCCAGGGTAACCTGACTGGTATATTTTGTTTGCTGGGTTAACTGCCGTTTGTACAGGGTGTATTTCCTGCCGCTGAAATAAAGGGGTGTGGTGGCTGTGCAATTTAATTTTTCCACGGCAGCAGATGCGGTGACGATTTTGAAAAGACTGGCAGCAGGAAAAATGGCCGCTGTACAGGGGTTGGTGGCAGGATTGCCCGGATTAAATCCGGCCATGGCTTTTATGAATCCGGTGCTGCCGTCCATGGCCACCATACCGATGATTTCCGGCTTGCCCCGATCCAGGGTTTTAAGACGGTTCAGCATCCCGATCAGTTCTGCCTGAAGGCGTGTATCCAGCAGGGTGTGAATGGTATATTTCCAGGACGGGCCATCAGCAAAGAAAAGGTCGGTTTTTGAATTGAGAATATCAGTGTTTCGAACCAGGGCTTTGACCTCGAATTTTCCAAGCTGCTTGGGTGGGGCAGGTTCACTTGCGACCTTGTCAGGTTTTGGGGGAAATAGCCGATCACCGACCTTGGATACGGTGTGAAGTTTCGGCCAGAGCAATGCACAGGCGGCAACGCCAAGGCAGAGAAAACCTGCAATCAGGCGTATACGCCTGGCCGTTGCCCGTTTCTTTTTCTGTTGGATATAGTCTGTCTGAAGTTGGCGCCAGGAATGTTCTTTTTTAATAGAATGCAAAAGCGTATCTCAAATTCAAAAATTATTTTTTAGTAGTTGAACGGAAAACCCCGTGTTTGGACGAAAAGGTGCCGAGATGCAAATTTTTCTGCAACGCGGCAGATGGGTGGCTTTTCGTTCAAACACTATTTAACCTGGCAGCCGGGCTTGGGACTGCCGTTGAATCCGGAAAGAACAAGGTTTTTTTTCATGCTTGCCGCAAGCACCATGCCCTCGGACAACTCTCCCATAAGTTTCACCGGTTTCAGGTTGGCAACGACAATAACCTCTTTGCCTACCACTTCTTCGGGTGTATAGGATTTGCCGATGCCGGCCACGATCTGCCGGGTCTGGGTGCCTAAGTCCACTTGAAGTTTGAGTAGTCTGTCCGATTTTTCAATCCGTTCGGCAGACAGAATTTTGCCGGCTCTTAAATCTATTTTGGAAAAATCCTCAATGGTGATTTCTTCTTTTAATGCCGGTTTGAGCGGTTTGGGTGCAGGTGCTTCATCCTCTTTTTTTTCAACGTCCACCCGGGGAAAAAGAATCTGGGGCTTTGCCAGAGTTATACCACATGGTATCTGGCCCCATGGCCGGATGGCATCAAGGGTGAAAAAACCTTTTTCAGGCACCTCAAGGCCCAGGGCGTTCATGATTTTACCGCTGGTTTCCGGCATGACCGGCCAGATCAGCCCTGCCACAAAGCGAATCCCTTCCAGAAGTTCGTACAACACCGTACCAAGGTCGCCTGTACGTTCCGGATCTTTTGCCAGTGCCCAGGGTTCATTGGCAACAATGTATTTGTTCATGGCTGACACCAGTTCCCAGACACTTGTAAGGGCTTTGTGAAACTGGCACTCTGCCATGGCAGTCGTGTACGCTTCAAAAGCTGCTGCGGCCTCGGGTTCAAGGCTCAAGCCTTTGTCTGAATCCGCAGGCTGTCCCTGGATGGTACTCTTGAAGTATTTGTGGTTCATGGACAGCACACGGGAGAACAGATTGCCCAGGTCATTGGCAAGATCTGAGTTGATCCGTGAAACAATAACATCTTCTGTGAAATTGGCGTCCAGACCAAATACCATCTCCCGCATAAGAAAATATCTGAACGCATCCACGCCGAATTGGCCTGTGACCTGGACAGGGTCGGTGACATTGCCGATGCTTTTTGACATTTTAGAGCCCTGAACATTCCAGAATCCATGAACATTCAGTCCGTTGTATATGTCAATGCCGGCGGCCTTGAGCATGATGGGCCAGTAAATTCCGTGGGGCTTGATAATGTCCTTGGCCACAAAATGCCGGGCAGTGGGCCAGAATTTTTTAAACCGATCACCGTCAGGGTATCCAAGGGCCGTGATGTAGTTGACCAGGGCGTCAAACCATACATAGGTGACATAATCTTTATCAAAGGGCAGGGTGATACCCCAGGTCAGCCGGGTTTTGGGCCGGGAGATACACAGGTCTTCCAAAGGTTCCTTAAGAAATGAGAGAAGTTCTTTTCTGTACTGTTCGGGCCGGATAAAGTCCGGGTGGGTTTCGATGTGCTCAATGAGCCAGTCCTGGTACTTGCTCATTTTAAAGAAATAGTTTGATTCCTTGATGGTTTCCGGCACAGTGCCGTGGTCCGGGCACTTGCCGTCCACAAGCTCTCGCTCCTGGTAGAATCTTTCACACCCGAAACAGTAAATGCCCTCATAACTCGAAAAATAGATGTCCCCTTTGTCATAAATCGTGGACAGGACTGATTTTACCACCTCGATATGCCCAGGGTCCGTTGTCCGGATAAAATGGTTGTTTTCTATATTGAGCAGGGGCAGAACATCCTGGAATAGTTTGCTGATTTTATCTGCGTAAGCCTTAGGCGTGGTGTTTTCCTTTTCAGCAGCTTGAACGATTTTATCCCCGTGTTCATCCGTTCCCGTTAAAAAAAAGGTGTCTGCGCCTTCCATCTTTTTAAAACGGGTAGCTACATCTGCTGCAATAGAGGTATAGGCGTGGCCGAGGTGAGGTTTGGCATTCACATAGTAAATGGGGGTGGTATAGTATTGACAAGTCATTGAGATGGATTTCCTGTGTTTTCTTTTTTCAGTTGTGACAGAAATATTTCCTTTTCCGTGCGGTCATCGAGCCTGACAGTAACGCTTTGTCTGAGAACATTCTGGCGGACCACCTTGCCTTTGACATCTTCAACCGTAATGGTTTTGCCCAGTTTCGGCATTTTTTTCTTAAAGTAACGGTAGGTCTCGTCTTCAAAGGTCAGACAGCACATCAGCCGGCCGCACACCCCTGAAATTTTAGTGGGGTTCAAGCTTAGCCCCTGCTCCTTAGCCATTTTTATGGACACCGGTTCAAAGGTATGCATAAAAGATGAACAGCATAGTTCCCTGCCGCATTTTCCCACACCGCCCACATGCTTGGACAGATTTCGGATACCGACCTGGCGCATTTCAATGCGGATGGAGAATTCTTTGACCAGAAGTTTGATCAGTTCCCTGAAATCAATCCTGCCGTCCGCCGTATAAAAAAATGTCAGCTTGTTTCTGTCAAAGGTGCTCTCAACACTGAACAGGTTCATTAAAAGGTCCAGGTCTTTTATGCACTGAATGCAGTATGCATGGGCCTGCCGTTCCAGTGCTTCAAGTTCCGTGCGTCGGATGAAATCTTCCTGGGTGGCCACCCTGACAATATTTTTTAAGGAATTTTCGTCTTTATCCTTTTCCTGGGACGGAACGGCAACGATGCCGAACCCTAAACCCTGTTCTGTTTCAACAATCACCCGGTCTCCTAAATTCACGACCAGGGCGTTGCTGTTGAAATCGTATATTTTACCTGCGGTTTTAAATTTAACGCCGGTAACATTTACCATAAAAATTGGCCTCTTTTTAAAATAACAGCCATGGGCTGACTTGGTCTATCAACACCCAGACTCAACCCACAACAAAACATGAAAGTAATTTAGCACCTTATTGGGACTTTCATATAACAGCCACGGGCTGACCTGGTTTTTCACCGTGGTTCAGCCCACAATGAAAGTTGAAAGATCTGTGCAGGTTACACAGACTTTCTTATAAAAAAAACAAGGAAAGGAAAAAACGGTCAAGGGTCAGTCTTGTGCCGCTGTTGGATTCCAATCTTTTTTCCGTCTCATGAAACAGTGTCATCCATGTTAAAATCCGGGAGTAAGAATGCATCACACTAATATCTTTAAATGCACTTAAAAAATCAAGGTTAACTATTTTATCCGGCATATATTTTAATATGCAAAAGTCTCTGAACACGGTTCGGATCACTGCCATGGCATCAT
>QKDP01000232.1 GCA_003252055.1 Desulfobacter postgatei
AAGCCTATTTCAAAGCAGCATTCAATAAAGGAATAGACCATGACAAATAAAGGGAATGTGATATATTGTAAATATGAGACGACGGAATAGAATGAATTTTTTATAAAATCGGTTGGGCGATTGATTTCTGAGAAAATAAAGGAAAAATACGACCAGGCCCCCCATGCCCCCGGGGTTTATCTCATGCGGGACAAAAAGGGAAACATTCTTTATGTGGGCAAGGCCAAAAACTTAAAAAAACGGCTGGCCTCATATTTTGTGAGAAAGGAGCAGCCCGAGCCCAAAACCGCAGCGCTTCTGGCCCTGGTGGCCGATTTTGATCTGGTGGTCACCCAGTCCGACCAGGAGGCCTTTATCCTGGAATCCAACCTGATCAAGGAACATTCCCCCAAGTATAATGTCATTCTCAAAGACGGTAAAAATTATCCGTTGCTGCGCATTGATATGAATGAACCCTATCCTTCCATCCAGCGGGTGCGGCGCATTGAAAAGGACAAAGCCCTTTATTTCGGGCCGTATTCCTCCTCCAAGAGCGTAAACCAGACCTTGAAACAGATCCAGCGGATTTTTAAACTTCGAAAATGCCGGGACGCCCAGTTTAAAAACAGGTCCCGGCCCTGCCTGAATTACCAGATCAAGGCATGCTTAGGTCTTTGCTGCAATGAGGTGGATCCTGGGGAATATCAGGCCAGGGTTAAGGATGCGGTATTGTTTCTCCGGGGACGGACCCGGGAGGTGACTAATAAACTGCGCCTTGAGATGGCGGAATTTGCAGGTGTCCAGGCCTTTGAAAAGGCAGCCCAGGTCCGGGACACCATCTTTGCCGTGGAACGGATCATGGAGCGCCAGGTGGTGGTGTGTGCGGACGGACAGGACAGGGATGTGCTGGGTCTTGCCTGGGACCGGGACCGGGCTGTGGTGACCGTGATGCAGGTAAGGTCCGGGCATCTGATCAACACGGCCTATTACCCTTTGGATCTGGGATTCAAGGCACCGGATGAGTTGCTGGCCGCCTTTGTGACCCAGTATTATGAGAAAGCCTCCCAGATCCCGGGCTCTGTCCTGTTCAGCCATCCGTCCGACGACATGGCCCGGGCCGAAGACCGGATCAATGAGAAGGCTGATCACCGGGTCTATTTCCATTATCCGGTCCGGGGGGAAAAGAAGCGGCTGGCTGACATGGCCCGGCTGAATGCAAAGGCAGAGCTTGAAAAAATTTTGGCCAGGGAGGAGGAGGCCCGGGCAGGGCTTACCATGCTCCAGCATCTTCTATGCATGGACCGGTTGCCCGAGCGTATGGAGTGTTTTGACAACTCCAATCTCCAGGGAAACGATCCTGTGGCTGCCATGGTGGTGTTCACCGGCGGCAGGCCTGATAAAAATGCCTACCGCAAATTTATTATAAAGGACATTGACCACCAGGATGACTATGCCTATATGACCCATGTGCTCTCCCGCCGATTCCGGCACGACCGGGAAAATATGCCCCTCCCGGACCTGCTGGTGGTGGACGGCGGTAAAGGACAGTTGGCCATGGCCGTGAGCGTGGTCAGGGAACTGGGGCTGGAAGGGAAGTTTACCCTGGCAGGCCTTGCCAAAAAGGATGCTGACAAGGGTGAGAAGGCAGACAAGGTGTATCTGCCGGGGCGCTCCAATCCGTTGAATACGGCCCAGTCTGCCAAGGCGCTTTTCCTTTTGGAACAGATTCGGGATGAGGCCCACAGGTCTGCCGTTACGTTCCAGCGCGCCCGCAGGGAAAAGCGGGGAAAACTGTCCGCCCTTGACGAAATCCCCGGCATTGGGCCGAAAAAAAAGAAGCTGCTGCTCACCACCTTCAAGGGCATTGATAATATCCGAAGCCAGTCGCCGGAGACGCTTGCTGCGCTTCCCGGCATTACGCCGGAAATGGCAAGGAATCTGCTTCAGGTGCTGTCTGAATAAGCAGCATCTCAGAGTGGACATTTATGTTCAACTGTTTTATTAGACATTCAGCAATTCTAAATATGAATTTTTTTAGTTGAAAAACGCGCACAAAGACACCAAGACACAAAGATTTTTATTCGACTTTGTGAGACCCTTTGTGCCTTTGAGGCTTTGTGCGAGAATAAATTAGAATTGCTGTTAGACATTGTTTTGTTTCGACAAAATTTAACGATTGTATTATGATTCAAATTTTTGGCGAAAACCCAATTAACAACGGACCCGTCAGATTCAAAGGAGAACGAAATGAACGACAGGTTTGAGGACGACAACACTCAGAACACTGAACAGGGCATCGACCAGGGGATGGACCAGGACATCAATGAGATGAGCTTTGAGCAGATGCTTGATGCCTATGATTCAAAAATCGGGCGGGAATTCAAGCCCGGGGATATGGTGGAAGGACAGATCATTTCCATCGGAGAAAATTCAGTTTACCTGGACACGGGAACAAAGTCCGACGGTGTGGTGGATAAGTCCGAGCTTTTGGATGAAAATGGTGAATTTCAGTATTCCGTGGGTGACATCCTCAAATTATACGTGGTCTCCTTGAGCGAAAGCGAAGTGATTCTGTCCAAGGCGGTTTCCGGGGCCGGGATGGCTGCCATGATTGAGGATGCCTTTCACGGGCATACCCCTGTTGAAGGCCGGGTGACCGGCGTTGTCAAAGGTGGTTTCTCCGTGGATGTCCTGGGCAAAAGGGCCTTTTGTCCGGTGAGCCAGATTGATGTCAAATACGTGGAAACTCCCGAGGATTACGAGGGCCAGACCCACCATTTCCTGATTACCCGGTATGAGGAAAAGGGCCGGAATATTGTTGTCTCCCGCAGAGAACTTCTCAACGAACAGATCAGGGAAGAACGCGCCGCATTCATGAAAGAACTGGCCGAAGGGGATACGGTCCAGGGCAAGGTGACCAAGCTGATGTCCTACGGCGCCTTTATGGAACTTGCGCCCGGCGTGGAAGGCATGGCCCATATTTCCGAATTGAGCTGGTCCCGGGTGGAAAAGCCTGAAGAAGTGGTCCGGGTGGATGATATTCTGCCTGTCAAGGTGCTGAAGATTGAAAAACCCCTTTCCGACTCCCCCAAAATTTCTCTTTCTGTTAAACAGACCTCGGGCAACCCCTGGGATAACATCGGCACGGCCTTCAGTGTCGGCGATCAGGTCAGCGGGAAAGTGGTCCGTCTGACCTCTTTCGGGGCTTTTGTGGAGATCGCCCCGGGCATTGACGGTCTGGTTCATATATCTGAAATGAGCCATGTGAAAAGGGTGCTGCGCCCCGAGGACGTGGTTGATGTGGGTGAGACCGTTCAAGTCATGATCAAGGCCATTGTCATGGACAGTAAGCGGATTTCACTGAGCATGAAAGATGCGGCAGGCGATCCCTGGACCGGAGTTCTGGCCAAATATCCCGTGGGCAGTGTCGTGGACGGTACTCTGGAGAAAAAGGAAGGTTTTGGCCTGTTTATTCGTCTGGAGCCCGGTATTACAGGATTGATGCCCATGTCAAATTTGCGGCAGTCCGCAGATTCAGGAAAATTTGATTCTCTGAAACCCGGGGATGCTGCACAGGTCCTGGTTCAGGAAGTGGATGAGGATAACCGGCGTATGACCCTGGCGCCCCCGGATCAGAAATCCTCCGGCAATTGGAAACAGTTTGCAAAAAGTGCCAAGGGGGGTTCTTCTTTTGGTTCTATGGAAAGCATTTTGCGGGCAGCACTGGAGAATTCGTCCAAACACTAACTATGGGGCTTTGGTGTTAGAACATGTCCGCGATGTTTATTACCGATTTTGACGGCACCCTGCTCACGGACGACAGGCGTATCCGTGGCCGGGATCTGGACACCCTGGCCGGGTTGAGAGCTGCCGGTGTAATAACGGTTATTGCCACGGGGCGCAGCCTTTATT
>QKDP01000347.1 GCA_003252055.1 Desulfobacter postgatei
CAGATGGCCGTGGGCGGATACAAACACTCGGGCATTGGCCGGGAAAACGGAACTGAAACCATCCGGCACTACACCCAGGTCAAGTCCGTTTACATGGGCATGGGGCCCATTGAATCCCCTTTTTAAATTTTCCTGCACAGCTTATTAAAATTACGGCCGTGGCGCGTATCATATGCACCACGGCCTTTTTTTATCCTGTTGAAAAAAAGCTTGACTTCGCCTTACCACATCTATACCCTCATTAAGGTCGGACCAAAAGATTAAAAATAATTTTTACACTTAAGATCCGGGCGCACTGATTTTTTAAACAAGCAAAAATATGCCGAAAATAGCGGCTTTTTTCTTTTGAGAGCTTGGCAGCCTGCTCTAACCGAACAAACAATACACATGAAACAATTTTAATGGTAGGACTTTAATGAACGCAAACCATCTCATCAATTTCCAGCCGGTCACGGGTACCAATAAATCCGAAGCCATTCGGCTTCAGATTGAGGCGGCTATTCTGGACAATATTTTCCTGCCCGGAGACCGGCTTCCCAGTGAGCGGGAACTGCAGGATGCGTTTAAAACCAGCCGGGGATCGGTGCGGGAAGCGTTGGGGGCGTTGAGACAAAAAGGGCTTCTGGAGGCCAGAAAAGGGGCCAGGGGCGGTTACTATATCAAGAAAATGGACATCAATGACACCATTGACCAGCTGGCCGTGATGATCAAACACCAGCAGATGCCCCTGGCAAAACTGCTGGAGTTCCAATATGCCATGGACCAGGCCGTTCTGGCCGCAGCCGTGACCAACGGCGAGCCGGCTGATATGGACCGCATGGGCGCACTGGCCGATGAGCTGGTCTTGCTGTGCCGGACGGAAAACCCGGATTATGAGCAGATTTCCGCCATTGACAAGGAGCTGAACCTGCTCATGGTGAAAATGACCCAAAATCCCTTTTTTGAATGGATGATGCGATCTGTTCAGCTCACCTTCAGATCCTATGAGTTTGTCGTATACCAGACGCCGGATGTGCGTAATGCCATTGCCCTGAACTGGAAGAATGTCGCCCTGGCTGTCAGGGAGAGGGATTTTCAAAGGGCTACAAGGCTTTACGGCCATTGGTATGTATTGCTGGAACAATGTCTTCGCAAACAGTTCGGCGATACGGTGTTCCAGTATAAAGAAGCGCAGGCCTGTGCATCCGATGCGAAAAATTAAGATCAGGAACTCATCGTGCGTCAGCAACATAAGGAGCCGTACATTTATGACACAAAAGCAGTATGACTACATTATCATCGGGGGAGGATCGGCCGGTTGCGCCCTGGCCAACAGACTGAGCGCGTCACCGGACAACCGGGTGCTGGTTCTGGATGCCGGACGTCCCGACTATATATGGGATCTGTTTATCCACATGCCCGCAGGGCTCACCGTCCCCCTGGGCAACAAATGGTATGACTGGTGCTATGAGTCCGACCCGGAGCCTTTCATGAACAACCGGCGGATTTTCCATGGCCGGGGAAAAGTGCTTGGCGGATCCAGCTCCATCAACGGCATGATTTATATCCGGGGTAATGCCATGGATTACCAGCGCTGGTCAAAGGACAAAGGCATGGAGAACTGGGACTATGCCCATTGCCTGCCCTATTTCAAGCGTCTGGAAAACAGAATGGCCAAACCGGACAGATACCACGGCAAACAGGGACCACTGAACCTGGAGATCGGTCCGTGCACCAATCCTTTGTTCCAGGCGTTTTTCAAGGCGGTTCAGGAGGCTGATTTTCCATTGACCAACGACGTGAACGGATTCTGCCAGGAAGGGTTTGCCCCCTTTGACCGGAACATCAAACACGGCAAGCGCTGGAGTGCGGCCCGGGCCTACTACCATCCGGTCAAGCACCGCAAAAATCTGACACTGATCATGCGGGCCATGGCCACCCGTATCCTGTTCAAGGGCAAACGGGCCAAAGGAGTGACCTTTTCACGAGGGAAAAATCGAAGCGAAACCGCATACGCACGTCATATCATTTGCTGCGGCGGGGCCATTAACACGCCCCAGCTGTTTCAACTTTCCGGCATTGCAGACGCTTCTGTGCTCAAGGACCTTGATATTCCCGTGGTTCAGGACCTGCCGGGCGTGGGCAAAAATCTTCAGGATCATCTGGAAGTGTACGTCCAGTACGGGTGCAAAAAGCCCGTATCAATGGCCCCGGCCCTGAAATGGTACAACAAGCCCCGGATTGGTTACCAGTGGCTCTTCCATAAAAAAGGTGCTGCGGCCTCCAACCATTTTGAGGCCGGCGGATTTATCCGCAGCAACGAGACAGTGGACTACCCCAATATCCAGTTCCATTTTCTGCCCGTGGCCATCCGGTACGATGGTTCCTCCCCCAGTACGGACCATGGATACCAGGTTCACATCGGTCCCATGTATTCTGATGCCAGAGGAGAGATCAAAATCAAATCAAAAAATCCGTTCCAGCACCCGTCCATGCGGTTCAACTACCTGTCAACGGAACAGGACCGTAAAGAGTGGGTGGAGGCCGTCAGAATCGCCCGCCGGATTATGAACCAGCCGGCGTTTGATACCTTTAACAAGGGAGAACTGTCGCCAGGGCCTTTGGTGGGGACAGATGAACAGATTCTTGACTGGGTGGCAGCAGACGGCGAAACCGCACTTCATCCCTCGTGCACCTGCAAAATGGGCAAAGACGGGATGTCTGTTGTTGACCCGGATACCATGCAGGTTCACGGCACTGAAGGCCTTTATGCCGCAGATGCCTCTGTCATGCCCTATATTACCAACGGCAACATCTATTCACCGGTCATGATGATCGCTGAAAAAGCCGCAGACCTGATCCTTGGCAACACATTGCTGCAGCCGGAATTTGCCGGCTATTACCAGCATGGTGCCGGTGCGGTAAATGCCGCAAAAAATAGCCACCATGGGCCGAAAGCCCACAACAAACAATGAAACCAAGGCGGTCGAGCCGCAGAAACTAAGGAGATTATATGTTACGCAAGACAAGCCAAATCATGATTACCGTGTTAATCGCAGCAGTTCTAACCTGGGGAACGGCGTTTGCCGGCAAGTCGCCCAAAATAAAACTCGGCAGCGTGGGCTGGACCGGAGTGACCATTAAAACCGAGCTGGCAGTGGCCATTCTCGACAGCATCGGATATGACGCACAGAACCTGACCATGTCAGTGCCCATCACCTACATGGCACTGTCCAAAGGGGACGTGGATTTTTTCCTGGGCAACTGGATGCCGACCATGACCACCATCGCGAGTAAATATTTCAAAGATGGCAGCGTGATCCAGTATACGGTCAATATGCGCGATGCCAAATACACGCTGGCCGTTCCCTCCTACTGTGTGGCCCAGGGGCTTAAAGATTTCAAAGATATTGTGAAGTTTGGCGATGCGCTTGACTGGAAAATTTACGGCATTGAAGCCGGCAACGACGGCAACATGATTATCCAGAGCATGATCGACAAAAATATGTTTGACCTGGGTAAATTCAAGCTGGTTGCCTCCAGCGAAATGGCCATGCTGGCCAACGTTCAGTCATATGTTCAGCAAAAGAAACCCATTGTGTTTCTGGGGTGGGCGCCCCATAGCATGAACGAACGCATTGACATGACCTATCTGACCGGCAGCACCTCGGAAACGTTTGGAGGGAACGACGGGACCGCAACGGTCTGGACCAACACCCGCAAAGGCTTTGACAAAGATATGCCCAATGTGGCAACCTTCCTGAAAAACTTCACCTTTCCCATCGCCATGATCAACCAGATTATGACCTCCATGCACACTCACAAAGGCCTCTCCCCCCGGAATGCCGGGCTGATCTGGCTCAAACAGCACCCCGATACCTACCGGGGCTGGCTTAAAAACGTAACCACCACAGGTGGTAACCCTGCGGCCCCGGTCTTTGAAGCCGCCCTTGAAAATGTCGGGGAATAAGTTTTTGAATTACTTTCATGTTTTGTTGTGGGTTGCGCCTGGGTATTGATAGACCAGGTCAGTCCATGGCTGTTATAGAAAAAAGAAACAAAGGGCCATAACTATCGTAGGTGCCAGTGCATAGGTCAGCAGCAGTATGGGTGAAATACCGTTACTGAAGTAATCTTTCAAAAGGGCCTGTCCAGCCGGATTGGGTGCATTGGCAATTACGGTAAGGCCACCGCCGGTAACAGCACCGGCCACCACCGCATATTTAAGGCTGTCGGTAAAACCAGGCACCAGAGTGCTCAGGTAGGTGATGGCTGCATTGTCGTTGAAGGCCGTGAGTATCGTAGCGCTCAACATGAGAGAAAGTTTTCCCAGACTGCCAAGCACCGGAGCAATCCACCACCCCTGAAGACCACCGTGGATAACCAGCCCGCCCAGGAAAAAGCCGACCAGCATCGGGGACTTCAGGTTGATATTATTCTGAAACGGCCAGCTGACATGGCTGAAGCCGATAAAAAAAAGCATGCCGGAAACAAAAATAGCCGGGTAGTGCGCATTGGCAATGGTCCAGACCATGAAGGCGACATGGACGGCTATAATCCATCCGGGGACATCGCCGGAACGCTTGTCCCAGTTAGGATCGTTGAGCTTGGGCCTTTTATCTCCGGGAAGCAGGCCCGGGACGGAAACACTCATTTGCTGAATCTTGAGGTCCTCAAACTCCTGCTCGAAGGTCTCCTCCAACAAATCGCAATCAGTGTCATCCATGTAACATACTGTCATTGCGGACTGTCTGGCAGAGTCTTTAATTCTTTGAAATTCTTGATGCAAACGGTTTCCGATCCGCTGTTCAGCCATCCTCAGGTCTTTTTTGAGAGCATCGCTATGAATATATTTTTCCTTGATTTCATTTTGCAGTATGGACAGCTGGAATTTCCTTTCAAGCTTGGAAATTTCTTTTTTGAACACCAGGAAAACCAGTGCATTGGAAAGAATAATACCAATGACAGCTTTCCAGCCAAAGGTGGTGAACATGAAAGGCAGGTTCCAGTCCCAGGGACCTGCCACCATAAGGACCGGCGGGGCAGCAAAATGGGTAAGGGTTCCGCCAACCGAAATATTGACAAAAAGAAGGGCTATGGTGGCGTATTTAAGCTTTTTACCCGGTTTTAGTTCATAAAATTTTCGGGCAAGCAGCATGGCCGAAATTGTCATTGCTGCCGGTTCAGTGATAAATGAGCCTAGAATCGGACCCAGGGTCATAATTGTCAGCCACCAGGCCGCCAATGTACCTTTAAAAATCGCTGCAACACGGCTCATTATCTTTTCTGAAAGATTTAAAATAGGGCGGGAGGAAGCAAGGGTCATGATGACCACGACAAACATCGGCTCAGTGTAATTCACGCCGCATATATAGCTGACAAAGGTGTGCCAGTCATAAAAGAGAACAATCCCGGCAGTCAGCGCTACGACCCACAGGCCAAAGACAACTTCGACCTCGCCCAGAAAGTGAAAAATTTCTGCACGGAGTCTGGTGGAATTTTCCGAAGCCTTTCCTGCTTCAATATCTTTTTGGTGTTCCGCTTCCCATTTATGTGCGTAGTAGAGAAATCTACTGCTGAGAAAGGTGTGGAGAATGGCGGTCAAAAAAATTAAAGAGGCCACCAGGTTAAATGGCGTATGGTTGATACGGTGTTTAAGGATTGCGGCCACCCCTTTGATATCAGCATCATGATAATCGGCAAAACTTGGCGGAAAATTAACAAGCGCACTGTGAGAGTCCGAGCCGCCCTCTCCTGCATAGGCAACGGCGGTGGATAATAATACAAAAAATAAAAGGATGATGACTGCAGATCGGTCTTTCATAAATTCCATCACTATCTTTCCAACTTCAAATATCCGATATTTGACATTACGTTGTGAATATTCTGTAAAAACAGCCAGTTTAAGATTTAATTTTTAAACAGGTTCTTATATTTTTCTTGACAAAAAGGAAGTTCCCATCTTACACAATCGGTAACACAGCAACCAGATCCTGGTTTACAATATTGGTTTTTTTTGTAAATAGCAAACATCTTGATTATATAAACAAAATTCAGCATTGCTGCTTAAAATCTGGTCATCAAAAATTGAAGACGGAGAACGTTTATGTCAATGATAAATATGCCGGTTGTTCTGGTCTCACTGATTCTGATCCTGACATTAGTCCTTCTGATTTCAGAAAAAATTTCTGTTGATAAGACTGCCATAGGTATCATGGTGCTTCTTGCACTGACCGGAATACTTTCCCCGGCAGAGACTGTGGCAGGGTTTGCCAATCCCGCTGTGATAACCGTAGGGGCCATGTTTCTTTTAAGCCACGGGCTGATACGGACCGGCGCTGTCGCCTTTTTGACGGAACTGGTTTTAAAATTTTCAAAAGGGAACCAGAAATATGCTTTTATCATTGTCCTTACGAGTGTTGCTGTGTTATCAGCATTTATCAATAACACACCGGTTGTGACTCTTTTTATCCCCATTGTCATGGGATTGAGCTGTGAATGTAATTTTTCCCCGTCAAAACTGCTCATCCCATTATCCTATGTATCAATTCTGGCCGGCACGTCGACACTGATCGGTACGTCGACCAACATCATTGTCAGCGATCTTGCGTACCTCAAAGGGTTTGATCAATTGTCCATGTTTGAACTCGGCCGCCTTGGTGTTCCCATGGCTGCAATCGGAATCCTTTTTTTATTCCTGGTTTCGCCAAAACTCATGCCCGGCCGGACTGCACCCGTATGTGAACTGGATGAAGGCCAAGAACGAAAATACATTGCAGAATTGATGGTTACTGAAAAAAGCCCATTGATCGGTAAAAGAGATATCTGTGTATATGCCAAAGAAAATATAGGGCTGAGCGTGATTGAAATTTTCAGAAACGGAGGTATTTTTGATCCGTCCAGAACCAGACTGAGCATAAAGCAGAATGATATTCTCCTGGTCAAGGGGTCGGCACAGGACATCATCTCCTGTCTGAAAAGCAAAAAATTATCTTTGATTCATGGAAAAGAAAATCTCACATTTGGCGGGAGCCCTGAAGAGGATCTCATTGTTGAACTCATTATCCCTCCGTTTTCATCTCTTCTGAGGGAACCCTTGATATCAGATGAACTGCAAAACGACGCAGATATATGTATTATTGCGATACGGAGCCGAACGAGTTATTTTTCATATAGAGAATTCCAAAACGGGAGGTTGAAAATCGGGGATATTCTCCTCGTACAATGCCCGAGAAACAAGTTGGATAAAATAAGAAAGAGTGCAGATTTTGTGATCATTGAGGATATTCACCACGCCATCGTTAACAGGGAAAAGGCCGGCATTGCCACCGGGATTTTCGCCGCTGTCGTGCTTGCTGCAACACTGGGGCTTGTCGACATCATGATATGCGCTCTTACCGCCGTTTTTTTAATGACGCTGACCCGCTGCCTGAGTTTAAAAGATGCCTACCGCTCACTCCAGCCTGAAGTTCTCCTTCTGATTGTCGGAACACTCGCTTTGGGGCTGGCCATGCAGAAAACAGGTGCAACCCGGCTCTATTCAGAGGCGTTTTTAACTCTATTCCACGGCAAAAGTCCACACATGATCCTTTTTGCCGTCATATTTCTAACCAGTATATTTACCCATATTTTAAGCAACAATGCAACAGCCGTGCTCCTGCTTCCCATCGCCATATCTACCGCAGTCTCACTTGGCGTGGATACCCGGCCATTTATTATCGGCATCTGTTTTGGCGCCAGTGCCTGTTATGCCAGCCCCATTGGTTACCAGACGAATCTGCTGGTCTATGCTCCTGGAGGATATAGATTTTCAGACTTTCTCAAGCTGGGTCTGCCCTTGAATGTACTGGTAATTGTTATCGCAAGTATTTTTATACCTGTTTTCTGGCCTTTTTAAGGGGCAAGAAAGATGTCCTTTGATAATGAATCCGCTACTTGTAAAGAGTGTTGAAATATGGTATCAATTTTACTATAAAATAAGTAACTTATCTTTAAAGCCTTTGTTCTGAATGACATAGTTATTTTACAAAAAATAATAGTCAAAATGAGACCTCGATTTCAACACACTTTTGTACTGAAAAATCATACATTAAATGACAGAGGAATATTTTAAGGACGTTATATTTGAGGTGTTTTGATTGTATTAAGGATGAATTGTTTTTGCGAACTCTCCTCCGGCAAGTTTTATCTCATTTAATATCATCCTGACCATTTTTGGCCTTGCCACTTCAACACAAGGGCTTAGACTCATGCCCCAGGCACTGAGGTTTTCAGGTTCACAGCAGATGAGAACCGTTTCCGGTAAAATACCCAGCATAGCCGCATAAGACAGTGTTTCAAGAAATGAGACCTGGTGCATTGAATTTTTAGCAGCCACCCGATCGTTAAGATCTTTTGCGGTCAGGCGTGTGATCGTTCCAGGCTTTTTGCCGTCACAGCCGCAGTCGGCGACG
>QKDP01000025.1 GCA_003252055.1 Desulfobacter postgatei
TCGTAATCAGAGCGCCGCAGGCATTTTCAATGGCGTTGATGACGGCCGGCGCTGTTGAGACCATGGACATCTCCCCAACCCCGGTGGAGCCAAGGGTCCCCCGTTTTCTATGCGTTTGTCTGAAAAACACTTCCATATCAAAGGCGGTTTTCATTGTAGGGAATTTAAAGGTACGCCAATCTTTTGTTTTTCCGGCGATATACTGTTCACGAAGGGCATATCCCACACCCATATCCATGCCGCCTTCCATCTGGCCCGTAAGGTTATTCGGGTTGATTACAGGCCCTGCGTCAACCACAGAGGTCATCTTTAATACCTTGACATCTCCTGTTTCCATGTTGACTTCCACTTCGGCCAGTTGAATGGAATGCGTATCAGACTCCGTTGACGGTCCCTGGCCTGTTTCCGGATCCAGGGGCGCGGTTTGAAAAGTTGATTTATTGCCCACGTAACGAGTTGGCTTTTCTGCAGACTTAAAGGCATTGAAACTCTTTGATCCAACTTCATCCATGGCTTTTTTCAATTGTTTTAAGGCATCTACGGTAGCGCCGCCAACCATCAGGGTTACCCTGCTGCCGGAAGCAGGACCTGCTGCAGTGGTTTTATCCGTTGTCCGGGTAACAGCACGAACCTTGTCAAGGGGCAGTTCCAGAACCTGTGCCGCCAGTTGGGTAAGCATGGAATCATTGCCTTCTCCCGGGTCTGCTGCCGCAGCGTATACGGTTACACCATCATCGGGTTCCAGCTCTACGGCCGAGGTGGATTTATCTGCCGGGAAACCAATGCCGAAGGCAGCGGCACCCAGACCAACCCCACGTTTGACAGGGCCAGTATTATCATGGGCCTTTGCATCTGCCAGGGCTCTTTCATAATGGGGTAAAATATCATCACACAGGTCGGGGAACGGCCATACATCGTCCTGGACATGCCCGGTTGCCTTGGTCAGCCCTGTTTTAAGGCTGTTCTGCTTCCTGAACGCCAGAGGGTCCATATTTAATTTTCCGGCCAGCATATTTATACCGCACTCAAGCGCATAATGCGCCTGTGGGGGGCCTGCACCACGGGCTGCACTTCCCCATGGATTATTGGTATAAACAAGTTTTGAAGCCACCTTGACGTTGGGCACATAATAGGAGCTTGTCAGCATTTGAAGGGCCCGGTTGATGATTACGTTGCCGATGGAGTGATACGCGCCGTTGTCTACAGTGATATCCATTTCAAGGGCTGTGAGCTTGCCGTCCTCGTCAGCACCCATTTTCAATTGAATGTCAAAGGGGTGGCGTTTGGATGTAATCAGCATGGATTCCGCAAGGCTTGGGATATAACGCACGGGCCGCTTGAATTTCAATGCTGCCGCCGCAGCAATACCCTCGGTGAAGATTTCCAGTTTCATGCCGAACTGGCCGCCTGAAAAAGGCTCTTCATAACGCATGTTGTCATATCCGAGAGCGGCTTGCAGCGTTGCCATGTGAAGATGGATGTTAATACTGCGGCCCATTACCACCAGTACGGCATCCTGGCCTTCTCCTTCCATGTAGGCCACACTGTTTTCAGGTTCCAACGGGGCCTGGTGGTTCAACTGGGTCGTGAAGTTTTGTTCAATCACAGCTGCCGCTTTTTTGAACCCTTCATCTGTGTCCCCTTTAATCAAAGGCTGGGAAAAACACAGATTGGGCTTGTGGGGATGTATCTGGGACGCGTCTGGTTCCATGGCCTGGCCGGTGGTGGTCACCTCAGGCAAAAGCGAATATTGAACGTCCACGGCCTGGGCAGCGGCCAATGCCTGTTCACGGGTTTGGGCCACCACGGCGGCAACTGCATCACCCATGGTCCGCACCCGGTTTTCACACAGGATAGGGCGGTCTTCCACAATATATTTCAAGCGGTTGGTGCCTTTGATATCTGCGGCTGTCAATGTGCCGATAACTCCCGGCATTTTTTCAGCCCTGGAAAAATCGATATTTTGAATCTCAGCATGCATGTGAGGGCTTCGCACCACGGCTATTTCCACAGCGTCCGGCATGATAATATCCGAGGTAAAGGCGGCTGTGCCGCATGCTTTGATCATGGCCGACGGCCGGGAATGGGAAACGCCGATTTTGGGGTCGGTCGGCAAAGGGGCGATCTCTTCAGGTTTTTTTTCTCCCTTGAGAAATTGGGCGGCCAGTTTCACGGCTTCGATGATTTTTACATAACCTGTGCAGCGGCAGATATTGCGACGCAGAGCGTGTTTGATTTCTTCAACCGTAGGATTGAGATTGGTGGCCAGCAGGGCTTTGGCAGCCATAATCATACCGGGCGTACAAAATCCGCACTGGATGGCGCCTGACAGCACAAACGCATGCTGGATAAGATGCGGGTTATCCGGTGTACCCACGCCTTCGATGGAGATCACTGATGCCCCATCGAGCTTATCTACCCTAGTCAGACACGACAATACCGCTTTTTTATTGACGATTACGGTGCATGCGCCGCATTGTCCTTTTCTGTCACAGGATTGTTTGGTGCCGGTCAGGTGTAACTGCTCCCGGAGCAAATCAAGCAGAACCAAATTTTTATCGGCAATCACCTGTCTTTCGCAGCCATTGATTGTTAAATTAATTTTTTTCATTTTTAATCCTTGATTTACTATGCATGGTTATAGTGGATACTGAAGTCAGAAGGACAAGGGTCTTGAAATATAAGGTTTGCCCCCACCAGTTCCCATCACACTTTTATTCTTGCATTAACAGTCTTTTTGATATTGTGCAAAGGAAATATATATTTATAAATTTGACATGTTGTCCGGAGAAGATCTTCCACGCCGCTTGCACAAAGCCTGTAAATAATGTATAGATGCCCGGACTAAAATGGACGGTATTATGAATAAAGACAGGGTATTTGCAGAAACACTGACCAGGATCACACCTTTCAGGTTCAACGAAAAAGTAGCCCGGGTATTTGACGATATGCTGGTCAGATCAGTGCCGCTGTACGGAGAAATCCTTAAACAACAGGCAAGAATTGCCAGGCGGTTTTATAAAAACGGTACACAGATTTTTGATTTAGGGTGTTCCCATGGCAATTTTGGTGTTCTGCTTCTTGACTGCTTTGGTGCAACTGCATTTAAAATGATTGGTGTTGACAGTTCCTGGCCCATGATCCAGCGGTTTAAAAAGAGGCTTTGCATTCATGACAGCCAGGGCTGCATAGATCTTGCCTGTGCCTGTATTGAAGATATTGTGATTGTAAACGCATCTGTGGTGGTTATCAATCTGACGTTGCAGTTTCTTGATCCTGAAAAACGAGACAAGTTAATTCAATCCGCCTTTAAAGGGCTTTGCAAAGGCGGCATGTTGTTGCTCACGGAAAAAACCGTTCACCCTGATCCAGAAATGAATGCTCTGGAGCAGGAATATTACTACCAGTTTAAAAGGGAAAACGGATACACGGACCTTGAAATCAGTCAGAAGCGGGATGCCCTTGAACGGGTGCTGGTTCCCGAGACCGTGGCAGAACATGAAAACCGTATCCAAAAAGCGGGCTTTGATTCATTCAATGTTTGGCTCAAATGGTTTAATTTTACATCCATGATGGCTGTTAAATAGTGTTTGGACGAAAAGTCACCCATCTGCGGCGTTGCAGAAAACTTTGCAATCCTCACAACCTTCCAGGTTGCTCCGGTTACAAAGTTTTCTGCGCCTTGCATCTGGGCAACTTTTCGTCCAAACACCGGTCGTCGTTTAGGCAATAAATAAAATGGAACAGTTTTTATTAAATTTCGGGCACCTGGGATGGAATAAATGGTATGATGCCCTGGAAAAGCTGGTCAAAGAAAAGAGGGCCTTTCTTGATTCTGCCGGGGGAAATTTTGAAAAACTCAAATACGTGGTTAAAGACCTGCCTGAAATTTGTATCCACACCGATAATCTATCATCTGATCTATCGTCTATGGCTGTCCGCATAGGGCAGGCAGACCAGCTTTTACCCGATGAAAAGGACAGGCTTTACAACGTCCTTGTCAATCTGAGTCCCTGGCGCAAGGGCCCTTTTGACTTTTTCGGTGTCCACGTTGATTCCGAGTGGCAGTCCTGGATGAAATGGGAACGCCTGGTGCCCCATCTGCCCAACCTTAAAAACAAAAAAATTTTGGATATCGGTTCAAGTAACGGTTATTACATGTTTAAAATGGCGGCGTCAGACCCCATGTTTGCTTTAGGCCTTGAACCCCAAAGTTACTTTTATTACCAGTATTGTGCTGCACAAAAATATCTGAATCTGAAAAATGTATTCTGTCTGCCGGCTGCCTATAATGAACTGCCGGCCATGGATCGTTTTTTCGACCTGGTGCTGTGCATGGGCATTTTGTACCACCGCAAGTCCCCGGTGAAAATGCTTAAACAGATCCATGACAGCCTTGTGCCGGGCGGCCGGGTGGTTGTGGAAAATCTCGTGATCAAGGGGGAAAACAACTATTGTCTGTTTCCCTTTGACCGGTATGCTAAAATGCGCAATGTATTTTTTATCCCTGATTTGTCTGCCATGCATGCCTGGCTTGCCCGGGCCGGATTTTCAGATATCGGATGCGTGGATATAACGGACACCACCCTTGAAGAGCAACGCAAAACCCAGTGGATTCAAACGGAATCCCTTGAAGATTTTTTGGATCCCAAAGATCCGTCGAAAACCGTTGAAGGATATCCGGCACCGGTCAGGGCCATTTTCATAGCTATAAAATCCTGACCCGATCGAACTGCCTGGAAACGGCAAAAACCCGGGCGTCCTTTTCAAAAAATGCCACGGCATCAAGGTACCCGGCATCCAGGACATCTTCATGGGACAGCCCAGGCGTGAACTACTTGATGGAAAGGATATGCCAGTCATGGGTCACGCAGATAGCGGCCTGTCCCGGGGAAAGTTTTTTAAGCCTTGACACCATAGAATCGGTGCTCTGCTGTGCGGTAACTGAAATTTATTGAATAGATTTCTTACTCTATGATATATGACCTGTCAACACAGGCCTGTCCCAGGCAGCTACATGTAAAGGATGTCAATATGGCAAAACCCATCAGCATTATCGGTGTTCCCATGGATTTCGGGCAGATGCTCCGTGGTGTGGACATGGGTCCTGCAGCGTTGCGGTATACAGGATTGATTCCAAGACTTCGCCTGATTGGACATGATGTGAAAGATGAAGGAGATATCCCTATCCCTGTGCGTGATGATGATCCTGCCATGGAAGGGATGACGGATTGTTATGTCAAAGAGATCACCCAAATCAGCCACGATATTTATAAAACCGGATGCCGGGTCTTGGACCAGGGCCGTATGCCGATTTTTCTGGGCGGTGATCATGCCATTGCCATCGGTACCGTGGCCTCGGTGGCGGTTAAAGGGCCTGTGGGTCTTATCTGGGTGGATGCCCATGCTGATTTCAATACCCCCGGGACATCACCATCAGGGAACATCCACGGTATGCCCCTGGCCGTTCTGACCGGAGACGGCTATCCAAGCCTTGTGGATGCAGGGCATCCCGGCACAAAGATATCCCTGGATAACGTGGTCATGATCGGGCAGCGGGATCTGGACCCCGGAGAAAAAAAACGCATCAAAGCGTGCGGTATCACCATTTTCACCATGCGCGACATTGACGAACAGGGGATCAGCGCCATTGCCTCTAAAATCATGGTCCAGTTTGCCCACTTGAAACGCTTTCATCTAAGTTTGGATATGGATGCCCTGGACCCGGTGGAGGCCCCGGGGGTCGGCACCCCTGTACCCGGCGGCATCTCCTATCGGGAGGCTCATCTGCTCATGGAGCTGCTTGCAGATTCAGGAAAACTTGGTTCCATGGACCTGGTGGAGATCAATCCCATCCTTGACGTGGCCAATAAAACAAGCAAACTGGCGGTGGAACTGATCCTGTCCGCTTTGGGGAAAAGCATTCTTTAGGTTGCTTTAGTCATTGTTTAATCGTGGGCCTTGATGAATATATTACCGGATTAAAATCCTTTAAGGGATTTGCAGGCGATATTGTAAGCCACAAAATATTTGATGCGCAACCCGCGGCCTGGGTCTCACCTATCAACTTTCCTTGCTTTAAAAATGAGTTATCCCAACTTCTTGCAAGGCTTGGCATTAAACATTTGTATACCCACCAGGCCCGGGCCATTTCGCTCATCCTTGACGGATGCCATACGGTTATTGCAACGCCCACGGCATCGGGCAAAAGTCTGGTGTATAATCTACCGGTGATGGATGCGCTGATATCTAACCCAAGTACCCATGCCCTGTATCTGTTTCCCCTTAAAGCCCTTGCCCGGGACCAGCTTGACACCGTTAATAAGATGTTGGCCGGGACCGATACTGTTTTTTCACAGCCTTTAACTGCGGGCGTCTATGACGGGGATATCACAGGATATCAAAAGACAAAAATCCGGAATCATCCGCCCAACATCCTTTTATCCAACCCCGAGATGCTGCACCTGGCCATGCTGGCCCATCATCATTTATGGGCCTCTTTTTTCGGAAATCTTAAATATATTGTGGTGGATGAGGTGCATACCTACCGCGGGGTCATGGGCTCAAACATGGCCTGGGTGTTTCGAAGGTTATTGCGGATATGCCGCTTTTACGGATCTGAGCCTTGTTTTATTTTCTGTTCAGCAACCATTGCCAACCCCGGAGAGCTTGCCTCGGAATTGACCGGTCTGCCGGTGACCGTGGTGGATGAACAAGGGGCGCCCTGCGGGAAAAAAGATGTTTTAATGATGAAGGGACTGGAGGGTGCGGCCCAGACCGCCATCACACTCATCCATGCCGCAGTGTACCGAAACCTTGCCACCATAGTTTACACCCAGTCCAGAAAAATTACGGAACTCATTGCCGTATGGGCGGGACAGCGGGCAAAATCCATGGCAGATAAGATATGCGCCTACAGGGCCGGATTTCTTCCCGAGGAGCGGCGGGAGATTGAACAAAAACTTGCCAAAGGCGAACTGCTTTGCGTGGTGTCAACGTCTGCCCTTGAGCTTGGCATTGACATCGGCAATCTGGACCTTTGCATCCTTGTGGGATATCCGGGCACCATGATGTCCACCTGGCAGCGGGCAGGCAGGGTAGGGCGGGACGGCAATGACTCTGCCATGGTTCTCATTGCCCATGAAGACGCCCTGGACCAGTATTTCATTAACCACCCGGACATCTTTTTTACCATGCCCCCTGAAACCGCCCGGATCAATCCTGAAAACCCCTGGATTCTTGACCGCCATCTGGATTGCGCGGCAGCTGAACTCAGCCTTGATGCCGATGATCCCATGTTAAGACCGCCGGTTGTGCAGGAAAGGGTACAGGCGCTTGGGCGCAAAGGCAGGCTGCTGTTAAGCCGGGACGGGAATACCTGGTTTTCTGCCCGTAAACGCCCCCACAGGGAGGTCAGCTTAAGGGGAACCGGGCATACCATTCCCATATTCAAGGAGGATACCCGGCAACGCCTGGGTGAAATCGATTGGCACAGGTCCTATTTTGAAACCCATGAAGGTGCGGTTTACCTGCACCGGGGACAAACCTTTGTGGTGACACTTTTCGACCATCTTAAGGGCGTGGTCCGGGCGAAACGGGAAAAGGTCAGCTATTATACCCGGGCAAGATCTTCAAAAAATACTGAAATTATACGTGTGGAAAAAACCTGCCAGGTCAAAGGCACCCGGGTGGGGTTTGGCAAACTGAAAATCCGTGAACAGGTTACAGGCTATGAAATGAAATCTGTGTCGGGCCAAAAATCCCTTGGCATTGTGCCTTTGGATCTGCCTGAACTGACCTATGAGACCCAGGGGCTATGGATTGAGATTCCGGACTGGATCCGGCAGCGCATTGAAACGGATCATCTGCACTTCATGGGCGGGATTCATGCTTTAGAGCATGCAGCCATCGGCATGATGCCGCTTCTGGTGATGACCGACAGAAATGATCTGGGCGGTATATCCATGCCTTTTCATCCCCAGGTCGAAAAGGCAGTTGTCTTTGTTTATGACGGTGTGCCGGGTGGTTTAGGGCTGACGTTACAGGCCTTTGACAATGCAGCGACCCTTATGCAAAGAACGTATGAGGCGATCCGGGACTGCCCCTGCGACACCGGGTGTCCTGCCTGTGTACATTCGCCCAAATGCGGGTCTGGCAACCGTCCCATAGACAAGGAAGCGGCAAAGCAACTCCTTGGGATGCTCCTTGAACAAAAGACGGGGCAGGGGGCAGTTGCGTCTGTTTCAGCCACGCGTTCGCCTGTTTTCCCGGATGTTGCTGTCTTAAAAAAAGCTGCACATGAAAAAAGACCCGCGTTGATATCTCCCAAAAGATACGCCGTACTTGACATTGAAACCCGGCGGTCTGCCAAGCAGGTGGGCGGATG
>QKDP01000250.1 GCA_003252055.1 Desulfobacter postgatei
ACCCTCATATCGTTTTGACGGCGATATGGCAATGACTTATGTCATGAGGGGAGATAGCATGGGAGCATTACGCTCTACAGTAATTATGAAAACCGATATTTGTGGCTTTACACCAAAGACCAGTGTATTGTCAGAGACAGAGTTAAGTCTCCTCCTGAATGCGCATAAACGCTTCATTACAGATGTTGCTGCCAACAATGAAGGTATCATTGTGAAAGGCGAAGGGGATGCGTTCTGGATGATTTTTCCCAGTGTCACCCGAGCCGCCCTGGCTGCTGTGGAAATGCACCAAGAACTTCGTCTCATGCAAATCGGCAAAGGCGATGATGAACGGCTTGCAATTCGTGTGGTGATAACATTAGGAGATGTACTGCATCACAATAATGACATTTTTGGCGATACGGTGAATTTGACAGCCCGTATCGAATCAGTGACCCCTCCAGATGAAATCTATTTATCGCAAGCGGCTTGGTTAGCCATTAATAAATCTAAAATCCACACCACATTTGTCAATGAATGGATGTTTAAAGGTTTATCACAGCCAAATCATATCTATAAAGTTGAACAGACACATCGAACGCGCGTGATCACCAATCAAGTGATTGTTGTGACCGATGTTGGCGGGTTTACCCAATATTACCAGTCGCATTCCATTGCCGACACCGAATATTTGCTCATCTCACTTGAAAATATCACAAAGCGTGCTTGTGAAATACATGGTGGGATCATCCGCATTGTTAAGGGGGACGTCTATTCCTTAACATTTTGTGAAGCTGAACATGCTTTAGCTGCGATGGAACAACTCTGTCATCAATGGGAGCTGTTCATGCAGCACAATAACGTCACCTGTGGGATGCGGGTTGGTATCTACCGGGGTGATATGTATATTTTTCGATCGTTTGGGTATGGTGAAGCGGGAGTTATCGCTAGACTGCTTTCAGGTCTCAGATTTTCTGGACAAGATCCCATTTCAATTCTCGTTGGTCAGAATATTTATGACGCGGTACAACGTAGTTGCTGGGAGCAGAAGTTACATATAGTGGATATTGAGCGCATGACGATTCCCATCCATTGGAATAAAGGTTTATTTTTTCAGAAATTGATTGATAACGGTAATGTATATGAGGTTACCCGCAGCCATACACCGCAGTCGTAACTAATGTTGCGTAACATATTGTAAAAGCGGTATATATGATCAATAGTGTTTTAGTGTTTGTTTGTCACCCATGAGGCCATAATGGTATCTGCTGCGGTCTGTGCCCCGCCCTGTTTTTGTAAAATATAATGACGCACCGCATCAATACGGGTTTTTCGGCCTTCGGAGTTTACCAGATATCTGCGCATGGTTTTAACCGCATGCTGCCAGTTTTTGCATCGGGTTACGGCTCCGGTATTGAATATTTTTTCCCCCACCCAGGCAAAATCCTGCCAGTGGGGGCCGATTATTGTGGGAATGCCCAATGCTGCGGGTTCCATGAAATTCTGGCCCCCCAGGGGCGCAAGACTTCCGCCGACAAAGACTACGTCCGCGTGACCGTAAGCCTGGTGCAGATCTCCAAACCTGTCCCACAGGATAATGGCCGGGCCGGTTAGAACGGATAATACCTGTGAGCCTTTGTAAACCTTCAGGCCGTTTTTATTCAATTTTTTTAAAAGTGGCGCTATTCGGTGCATATGCCTGGGAAACAGGGCAATAACCTGGTTTGGCACCTCTTTTTTTAACACTTTGATCATGTCAATGATTTGCTTTTCTTCCTGACGGTGGAAGGAGGCAAAAATAGACAGGGGCAGTTCCCCGGGCACAATTGCCGCTAAAGCAGAATTTTTACTGGTCGTTTTCTGGACCTTCATTCGGTCGAATTTGATGTTGCCCATGGTCTTGATACGGGTGTTGGAAAATACCTGTGAAAATCTTTGGGCGTCTCCGGCGGAGATGGCCAGGATGCGCTTGGGGGCAAAACAGCGCCAGAACGCTTTGGTGAGCCTGTAATTCCGGCCGCTTTTTTGGGATAACCTGCCATTGATAAGCAATATGCTGGTATGATTTTTTTTTAAAGCATAAAGATGGGCCGGCCACAGTTCCGTCTCCAGCAGAACCATGACACCGGGATTAACCTGTTGCACTGCTTTGTTCATGGCCTTTGGGGTGTCAAAGGGGAAGATATCAAAGCGCAGGCTGATACAGGGTGAAAATTCTTTTGGCGACAGCTCCTGTGTTAAAATTTCCATGCCCTGATCCGTGGTTGTGGTCAGCAGGATGGTGACCGGCCTGTCCGGGTTAAGTGCCTTTATGATGGATACGGCAAGGTAAGCCTCCCCGGCCGATGCTGCCTGTATCCAGATATCAGCCGGTTGGAGCTGAACCGGATTTATACGCCTGTTAAAGGTTGGTGCAAGCCTTGGGTGCCGTTTTAAAAAAGGCACGGCCGCACCCCACAGGATATTGTAAAATTTAAAAAAATTGGGTATAAAAGCACACTTTGTCATGGGAGGCTATGCTCTCATGTTTTTTAACACTTGACAATAGAATCTGTAAAGCAATTGCCCCCGCCTATGAAATCACAAAAAAACAGATTATCTAAAGAACGCAGGCAAAAGATTATCCGGATGGTGTTTGCACACTGGAAAAGAATTGCTCTGGCCGCATTATGTATGGTGGCGGTGGCAGGCGCCAACGGTGCCATGGCTCTGCTGGTTAAACCTGTTCTTGATGATATTTTCATTGCCAAAGACAGTACCAAGTTATTACTTATCCCCGGCCTTGCCATCCTGGCATTTTTTCTAAAAGGCGCCGGCTCATACGGGTCAGAATACCTGATGAATCATGTGGGACAGCGTATTATCCGCGACTTCAGGGACAGCCTTTATGAAAAGATCATGAATCTGCCCATTGCATATATCCACAGGGAAAAAACCGGGGTGCTCATGTCCCGGATCACCAATGATGTCAATATTATCAAAAGCATGGTGTCCACGGCCGTTATCAGCCTGTTTCGGGATTCTTTTTCCGTTGTGGCGTTTTTGTTTGTTATTTTTTACCGGGACTGGAAACTTGCGTTAGGCGCCTTTATTGTCCTGCCCGTTGCCTTTTATCCCATCGTCATATTTGGCAAAAGAATCCGAAAGTTTTCCATAGGATCCCAGGAAACCATGGCAGATCTTAACTCATTTCTGCATGAAACCTTTTCAGGGGCAAAGATTATTAAGATATTCAATCTTCAGTCCTTTGAAACGGCCAGATTCAAGGCAAAAACCAGGGAATTGTTTCGTCTGGAGATGAAAAAGGTTATGACACGGTCATTGTCCTCTCCGGTGATGGAATTTTTAGGCGGGTTAGGCATTGCGTTTGTTATCTGGTTTGGCGGGATGCGGGTGGTCCACGGCACGTCCACACCCGGTGTGTTTTTCTCTTTTTTGACTGCCGTGATGATGCTTTATGATCCGGTGAAAAAATTGTCCAACTTGAATAATACCATCCAGGAGGGAGTAGCTGCCGCATCCAGGGTCTTTGATGTGCTGGAAACCCGGAATGATGTGGTGGATAAATCCGATGCCCGACCCCTTAAGGCATCATCCTGTGATGTGGTTTTTGAAAACGTTTCCTTTGCCTACGGTCCTGAAGAACCTTTGGCCTTAAAGAACATCAATCTTAAGGCCGCACCCGGTGAGACCCTGGCGTTGGTCGGCATGAGCGGCGGCGGAAAAACCAGCCTGGTGAACCTGATCCCAAGACTTTATGATGTGACCGGCGGCGGTGTTTTTGTTGGCGGCCACGACGTCAGGGACCTGACAATTACCTCTCTTCGGGACCATATTTCCATTGTAACCCAGGAACCCATTTTATTTAACGAGACCGTGCGGGACAATATCCGGTATGGAAAAATGGATGCAGATGATGCAGCGGTTGAAGCGGCAGCCAAGGCTGCCTTTGCCCATGATTTTATCTGCGGTTTTCCCAATGGCTATGATACCGTCATCGGAGAGCTTGGTTCCCGTTTGTCCGGGGGGGAAAAGCAGCGGATCTGTATTGCAAGGGCGCTTTTAAAAAATGCGCCGGTGCTGATTTTAGACGAGGCAACCTCGGCCCTGGATTCCCAGGCAGAGAAAGTTGTGCAAAAGGCTTTGGAAAATCTGATGACAGGCCGTACTTCCTTTGTTATTGCCCACAGACTGTCCACCATAGATTACGCATCCCGGATCATTGTGCTCAAAAACGGCACCATTGTTGAACAAGGCAGCCATGATGACCTGATGGCTGCAAAAGGCTTTTATTATAAACTGCAGTCTATGCAGACTATAAAAAATTAACACCATTCAAGGAGATACTGCTATGGCTGTATCAAAAGAACTGCTTGAAATTCTTGTCTGCCCCAAATGCAAAGGACCGGTGGAACTGACCCAGGCGGAGGACGGCCTGGTTTGCAACGCCTGTGCCCTCAAATACGAAATCAGGGATGATATTCCCATTATGCTCATTGACGAGGCAACCCCTGTTAAACAATGAGTACGCCTAAAGCACCGGCACCGGCCAAGCTTGTGATGTCGGTTTTCATGAAAGACAAGACGGTCCTGGAATCGGTCTTTTCACGCCTTGAAGCCGTGGGCGGTCCCGTGGACATGATCTCCCCCTGGCTGGATTTTGATTTCACCGATTATTATTACAGGGAAATGGGGGAACCGTTGTTTCGCAGGCTTATTGCATTCAAGCCGCTCATGAAACAGGATGCCCTTGCTTCGATCAAACTTGACACCAACCGGATTGAAGCGGACTGCCTGGATCAGAACAACAGAACCATCAACATTGACCCGGGGTATCTTCTGGCTTCCCGGTTTATCCTGGCCACGGGAAAAGAGTATTCCCACAGGATCTACATTGGGCAGAAAATTTATGCAGACCTGACATTAATGTACACCAAAAACGGCTTCAAAACTCTGGAGTGGACCTACCCGGATTATGCTTCCCATGCTGTGCTGAAATTTCTAGGACAGGTGAGGCAGAAATATCTTGCGGATCTAAAGGCTCATGATGCTCTAAAAGGATAATTGTATGATAAAAAGCATGACCGCTTTTGCCAAAGTGTCGCACACCCAGGACACCCTGACCGTGGACATGACCGTTCGCGCCTATAATTCCCGTTTTCTTGATTTTTCGATTTATCTGCCCGAGACCTGCCAGCCCTTTGAAGAGGATATTAAAAAAATCATGGGGCAGTGCCATGCCCGGGGCAGAATAGAGATTCGGGTAAGCCTGGAAGACCAGTCCCTGGACCAGGACCTGTTTGAGGTGGACATTATCAAGGCCAAAGCCTATTATAAAGCATTGAAGACGGTCCAGGACACCCTTTCCCTTTCCGGTGACATTGCCCTGGAAACCGTGCTCGGGGCCAAGCAGGTCATTGTGGCGGCAAAACCTGAAGTCAATCTGGAGCTTATCCGTTCCGCCCTGTGTGACACGGCCCGTACCGCAGCCCAGGAACTTGACCGCATGCGAAAGCGTGAGGGGGAAAACCTGTACCAGGATTTAACCCGTCGTATTTCAGACATTGAACAGCGCATGGCAGGCGTTGAAGAACAGGCCAAAACCATCCCGGAAATTTACAAAGCCCGGCTTAAGGAACGCCTGGCCGTGCTTACTGCCGAGGACGGGGATTGCCTTGATCCGGTGCGTTTGGCCCAGGAAACAGCGCTTCTTGCGGACAAAAGTGATGTATCCGAGGAAATTGTCCGGGTGCACAGCCACATTAAAATGTTCCGGGAGGTCATGGATGAAAGCGAGTCCCAGGGCAGAAAGCTCAATTTTCTGATCCAGGAGTTTAACCGGGAATTTAACACCATTGGTTCCAAAGCCGGTAGTGCAACCCTGTCCCATGCCGTGGTAGACTTGAAATCCGAGCTGGAAAAGATCCGGGAACAGGTCCAGAATATCGAGTAGAATTGAAAAAAGGAAAACGATGGAACAGCCACTTTTAAACGTTGGTTTTGGAAATACTGTGGTGGCGGACCGGGTGGTGGCGATTTTGACCCCGAACTCGTCCCCCATGAAGCGGGTCAAGGATGAAGCCCGGGAGGACCGGCGCCTCATTGACGTGACCCATGGCAGAAAAACCCGGGCCATCATTGTGACGGACTCCAATCATGTGATTCTGTCCGCGGTCCAGGCGGAAACGGTTTCCGCACGCTTTGAAGCCCTGATCCAGAACCCCGGGGCACCCCAGGAGGAGTAGGGCATGGCGGCAAAACTTTTCATTGTTTCAGCACCTTCAGGTGCCGGCAAGACAACGCTTGTTAAAGAACTTTTGAAGCGGCTTGACAGCCTGATATATTCCATTTCCCACACCACCCGTCCTCCCCGGCAGGGAGAGGTTGACGGAAAAGATTATTTTTTTACGGATAAGGCCCGGTTCATGGAAATGGTGGCATCCGGTCAGATGCTGGAGTGGGCCCAAGTCTATGGCAATTGCTACGGCACCTCGAAAATTTTTGTTCAAGAACGGCTTGCCGCAGGCCAAAGTGTTTTATTGGATATTGATGTCCAGGGGGGGCGTCAGATTATGGATTCCGGCCTGGATTCGGTTTCCATATTCATCATGGCCCCGTCTTTAGCGGTGCTTGAACAGCGCCTGCGGGGCAGGGGTACCGATGCCGAAGAGGTCATCCGCGAGCGCTTGGAGAGTGCAAAAGAAGAAATTGACCAGAAATCCTTTTATGCCCATGTGGTGGTCAATGATGTGCTGGATGAGGCGGTCGCCCGACTCATTGCCATTATTGAACAGGAGGCGGGGAACTGATGGCCGGCAAACCCAGGTCCCCGGGCCGGAGCCGCAAACAATCCCCTGGCCGGGGACGAAAGAGTGAAAACCAGAATTCCGGGGATAAAGAGATCCTTTACGGATATCACTCGGTATTTGAAGCACTGAAAGCCGGCCGCCGTGAATTTGAATCCATCATGCTATATGAGAACCGGTCTGATAAACGTGTACAGGCCGTGGCAGATCTGGCTGGCAGGAAACAGGTGACTGTCCAAACCCTTACCGGTGAGGAACTGGACCGGATGGCCGGCTTTGGCCGTCACCAGGGCATTGCTGCCAGGGTATCTGCCTTTCCGGTTCAATCGACATCTGCCCTGCTCAAACAGATTGAAGCCCGGATAGAGCCGTTTTTTATTCTTATTCTTGAAAGCATTGAAGATCCCCAGAATACCGGTGCGTTGATACGCACCGCCCTGTGTGCCGGCGTTGATTACATCGTGATGCCGAAAGACCGCTGTGCCCTGCCGTCCGCCGGGGTCTCCCGCAGTTCAGCCGGGGCCATGGAGCATGCCCCCATCTTTTTAGCCACCAACCTTTCCGTATTGATCCGTGACCTTAAAACATATGGCGCCTGGGTGTCCGGCCTGGATGCCGGTGCAGATAAAGGTCTTTATGAGGCAGACTTTACAGGTAACCTGGCACTTGTGGTGGGGGGTGAGCATACCGGGCTGCGGCCTGGCGTAAGAAATGCTTGTGATTTTATTCTGTCCATTCCCATGGAAACCCATATTACCTCTTTGAATGCGTCCGTGGCAGGCGGTATCGCCATGTTCGAGGCCCGTCGACAGCGCCTGGGTCTCAATTCCTGATGATAAAAAAACTGGCCAAAGCCACCGGGGCCGGGATTTGTGCACTGGTATTTCCGGACAAATGCCTGGGATGCGGCAAATATATTAAAAAAACCACTGATAATCCGTTAAGCGTCTGCTTCTGCCACACGTGCCTGGGGCAGGCTTTGCCGGTATTTGATCACCCTTTTTGCCCTGCCTGCGGCCGCTGTTTTGAATCCGGACCTGATCATCTGTGTGGTGCCTGCCTTGAAACACCCATGGCAATGCAGAGCGTCAGGGCGGCATTTGTGTATAAGGATGTGATACAAACGGCCCTGGGATTGTTTAAATACCAGTCAAAGCTCAGCCTGGTCCGTCCCTTTGAATGTCACCTGTTTCAGGCCTTTGCCACCCATTTTGACATGAATCATTTTCATCTGATCCTGCCCATTCCCCTCCATGTATCAAAGGCACGAAAGCGCGGATTCAATCAGTCCTATTTTCTTGTCCGAAATTTTCCCCGGCTTTACAGGGATGCCTTTGGTCGCCCCGCGCCATGGCGCATTGATATCGGCAGCCTTATCCGGGTTCGGGCAACGGTCAGCCAGACCGGCTTAGACCATAAAGCACGGAAAAAGAACCTGACCCAGGCGTTTGCCTGCCCTGAGCCTGCCCGGATCAAAGGTAAAAATATCCTTTTGGTGGATGATGTGTTTACCACAGGAGCCACCTGCGATGCTGCAGCCCAGACCCTGATGGATACAGGGGCTGCCGCTGTGTCTGCCCTGGTTCTGGCCCGGGC
>QKDP01000333.1 GCA_003252055.1 Desulfobacter postgatei
GGGGTTTATATTGAAAAGGAGATGTTGTTAATGAGCCTGAAGCAAAGGGTATATCTTGCCAATGCCGTGCTTTTAGGAATAACGGTCATGGGAACCATTGCCATGATCTGGTATACTTATAAGACAGAAGATCTGTTCACCGGCATTGTTGAAAGGCATATTCCTATGTATCAGACCGCCGAGGCCCTTGAGACCTCGTTGCTCAAACAGAAAGGGTATCTGTCCTATTATCTTATGGACAAAAATCCCGAATGGCTCAGGCAGCTGGCTGACTTCAAGCTCAATTTTGAAAGCCAGCTGGCCTACGCCAAGCCCCTGGTCACAGAGGCATGGGAAAAAGAGGCGCTGGCCCGGATTGAATCCGGGTACGCCACTTATATTGCGGCCAAGGACCGGGTACTGACGTTGTATGAAAAAGGTGACCCGCATGCCGGTGCTGCCCTTCACCGGGAGGTCAGGGCAAATTTCTTCAGAATTTTTGAGTTATGTGAAAAATTTAAAACCGCACATAAAAATGCCATAGACCTTGTCGTGGAAGGCAGTCGCTCCGATGCCAGGAATCTTCGCTATATCGGCCTTCTGGCCATTGTCACCGTGGTACTGCTCAGCCTTTTAATCAATTATATTTTCACCCGCCACATCCTGGAACCCATCCGAAAACTGGCGGCGGAAGCAGATCACCTGGGCGAAGGTCGGGTGTCCGGCAACGAGCTGGCAGCATTGAAAAGCAGTGTCCACGGTTTGATTGAAAATGCAGAACAGACCCATGCCGAACTTGTTCGAAGTCGGGAATCTCTGATGCAGTCCGAAAAAATGGCCCTGGTGGGACAACTTGCCGCAGGCACAGCCCACTCCATCAGAAATCCCTTGACCTCCATTAAAATGCGGCTGTTTTCCCTGGGCCGGTCCGGCATGTCCTCCGACCAGCAGGAAAATATCAGTGTGATTTCTACGGAAATCGGACAGATCAACAAAATCCTGGAAAATTTCCTGGAATTTTCCAGGCCCCCGAAACTGACCATGAAGGAACAAAGCCCGTCCCTGGTGGTGGACAATACCCTGCGCCTGCTGGAACAACGGCTGAAATCCTACGGGGTAACGGTCCAGCTGGTGCGCAGCGAGCCTTTGGACGATATACGGATAGATGCAGGCCAGTTCAAAGAGGCCCTGGCCAATATCATCATCAATGCCTGCGAAGCCATGGAAAAGGGTGGCCGGATCACCATTACCGAAACCATGGACAGTATCAACACGGACAGGGACACGGCGGTCATCAGAATCCAGGATTCCGGGCCCGGCATTCCCGCATCTATCCAGAACGAAGTTTTCAACCCGTTTTTTACAACCAAGGACGACGGTACAGGTCTGGGGTTGAGCATCTGTTTTAATATTATCAGCGAGCATGGCGGATGTCTGATGCTGGACAGCCAGGAAGGCCAGGGGACCTGTTTCACCATCACGCTGCCGGCAGGAGAGGATGTCCATGGCAAAGATTCTGATCATTGACGACGACGACCAGCTGAGAATCAGTTTTTCCAAACTTCTCACCGAGGAGAACTATGACGTGGTGTCTGCGGCTTCCGGAGAAGCCGGCATTGAACTTGTCAAAACCACCCCCCTTGATCTGGTGATTCTGGATGTCCGCCTGCCGGGCATGAACGGGCTTGAAACGTTTAAAGAGATAAAAAAGCTCGATGCCACCCTGCCGGCCATTATTGTCACAGCATTTGGCACCACAGACACAGCCATTGAAGCCACCAAGGCAGGCGCCTTTGACTACCTGCTCAAACCCTTTGACATACCTGAAATGCTCAAGCTGATTACCCAGGCCATTGATGCAGGCTATTGCATGCGCACCCCGGTGCATGTGGATGCCGAACCTGCGACCTATTCTCCGGACGCCATTGTAGGCCAGAGTCCCGGCATGCAAAAAGTGTATAAAACCATCGGCCGTGTGGCCCAGACCGATGCCACGGTGCTGATCCAGGGAGAATCCGGCACCGGCAAGGAACTGGTGGCCCGGGCCGTATACCAGCACGGCATCCGGTCAGATAAAAACTTTTCCATCATCAACTGTGTGGCCATTCCTGAAAACCTTCTGGAAAGCGAATTGTTCGGCTTTGAGAAAGGGGCATTCACCGGTGCGGCACGGCGGCATATCGGCAAAATTGAACAGGCAAACGGCGGCACAGTGTTTTTGGATGAAATCGGCGACATGCCCATTTCCATCCAGGCCAAAATTCTGCGACTGCTCCAGGAAAGATGCATTGAGCGGCTGGGCGGCGATGAAACCATCCCTGTGGATGTGCGTATCATCGCTGCAACCAACAGGGACCTTAAAGCGGCCATTACCCAGGGACTTTTCAGGGAAGATCTCTATTTCCGCCTCAAAGTCGTAACCATTGAACTGCCGCCCTTAAGGGATCGCATAGAAGATATCAAACCCCTGACCGCCCATTACCTGGAACGCTTTTCCCATGAATTGAAAATAGACAACCCCGGTATCCGGGAGGACGCCCTGGACCTTTTGAAAAAATACGAATGGCCGGGCAATGTCAGGGAACTTGCCAACCTGATCCATAAGGCCTTGATCTTTAACCGCGGCAACCCCTTGTCGGTCAATGATTTAAGCCAGATTATCCGAAAACAGGAAACCGCAGGGAAAATTTCCCAGGATTCAAACCAGGAAGAGGCCATCCGCCAATGGGTCCACGCCTGCCTGTCCCACCCGTCCAATGATCACAGTTTTGAATTCTTTTCAGATACCATCTGCGCCATAGCTGTGGAAGAAGCACTGAAAATTTCAAACGGCAACCGATCCCAGGCAGCCCGGCTTTTGGATATTTCAAGACCCACGCTGCATGCCAAAATAGACAAGTACGGAATCAATACCATTTCATCCACCCAGGTGATCCGGTGAGTTCCGTTATAACAGCCATGGGCTGACCTGGTCTATCAATACCCAGGCTCAACCCACAACAAAACATGAAAGTAATTTAATAAGTTATTGGGACTTTCATATAAAAATACAGCAATGAAGATCTTTCAAAAAAAGCCCGGTTTGATGTCAAGGGCGTTGGTCTGTCTATTCCTGTTCTGCGGTCTGATACTCCAAGGTGATGATAACGGTGCGGTTAAAGGATCTTCCTTCGGGAAGAGTATTGTCATAAGGCGGGTCATGGGGACCGTTGCCCTTGAACTCAATACGTTCGGGGGACGGGATTGCGTTTTCCGTCACACTTTGGAAAACAGAGTTTGCCCTTCGCTGGGAAAGGCCCAGGTTGTACTCTTCCGTTCCGATGATGTCGGTCTGGCCGAGGATGGTGACCCTGGCATCGGGCAATTCCCGTATCCGTTTAACCACTCGGTTTAGAACGACCTTGTTTCTTTCTTTTATTTCCGCGCTGTCGTAATCAAAGAGGATCAGAGCGTATTTTTCCATCACCCGTTGCTCATTTCTCTGGGCCTTGGCTTTCACCAGCCTGGTATATGTGACCGGAATCACCACAGGATCCGTCTCAAAGGTCTGACCAGTGACATCGGTCAGGAAGGCTGTAACGCTTATATTTTCAAGGGCGCTGATCTTGCCGAGCCCGAACCCCGCAAGGTCAAAGGTATAGTTCGGAACAGTGTTGCCCTGGCCTTCCTTGAGACTCAAAAAATCCCGGTTCCCTTTGATTTTGATCTTCCAGTTCTTAAGATCGTATCCGGGCTTGATGTTGGGCTGGATTGTGATCTCGTTGGTGTTGGCGATCTGAAAGGTATAAGTGCTTTTGATGACGTCCAGGATATCCGGAGAATCCGAACGGATTTCAACCCGCTGATTTTCCACCCGGGCTTCTTCGACATTGCCGGTGCTGGGCTTTTCCGGAAGTTTTCGGGCCGTGACAGTGATCCTTGACGGATCGATGTTCCAGATATACTGGAAATAGGTTTTCACGTTTTCCGCCCGGGCCCGGGAAAGGGTAAGGTTGTTCTTTTCCGGACCCCGGTCGCTGATGCAGCCCACCAGTTCAATGGTGGCCCCGGGGTTCACGGTCAGGCGTTTTCCGATGATGTTGAGCACATGATAGTACTTGGTCATGGTACTTTCCAGCATCTTTTCATCGAATTGACCAGCCTCGCTTTGGGTTTTCAGGAGGCGGTACCGGTCCGGAACGCTGCTCTGGCCAAGATCGAAAAAGATGTAGTTGAGCAGGGGAGAGCTGTCAATGATGGTCAAATCCTCAATGGAGACCGAAGAGGGGCTGACCGCCAGAGATGCCTGGGGCGGCCTGTTGAAATTGTATTCCACCACGTACTGATAAAGCAGGGTGGTGGAGATGTCCCGGAAGATGGGAAGAAGATTGTCGGCGGATTTAGCTTTCCAGCATTTGCCCTCCAGACTTTGGGAAAAGGCGTCCAGAAATTGATCCTTTTGTTCACCCGGCATGAAATCAATGGAAAAAGCCTTAAAATTTTTGAGCCCTTTGGATTTCGGACCGATTGTCTCTTTTTTGATGTTGCTGTTGAGATCTTCTCCGTCGGAAAATACCACGAGAAATTTATTGGTTTTTTCGGGCTTTCTTGAAATCAGGTCCAGCCCGCCCAGGATTCCTTCATATAGATAGGTCTCACCGGTCATGCCCTCTTTGAAGCTTTTTTCAAAAAATTTTTTAAGTTCCGGGACATTGTTGGATCTAAGGGTGGCAAGCCTTAAATGCCGGCCGTCCACCGGAAAATCACCCTTCCGGTCAAAGACCACGACATCCACCTCATCAATGGGCCGGACAATCTTTAAAAACTCATCCAGGGCGGCCAGGAGGGGTTGAACAGCCTTTCTTTCCTTCATTGAAAAGGAATTGTCCACCATAAGCACATAGCTGATGGGCACATCCAGCCGGGTCTTTAGTATCTCCGCGGAAATGACGTTGGCCGGGATGCCTCCTTTGATCACTTCAAAATCCTTGGCCGTGAGATCCTTGACGGGGTTGTCCTGGCTGTCCAAAGCCGATACCAGGACCTTGGTTTCGTCAATGGACTGAAAAGATATTTTTCCGTCTCGACCGGGAATAAGGATATGAAGTTCACCTTCCGGGACAAAGGCCAGGCTGACCCCTGACCATACCAGACATACTGCCGCGATCAGTGCTGAAACAATTATTTTTGATTTCATCGGACATCTCCACCAAAGAGTCTAAGTGCACAACGCCGTAAATCCGTCACCGGTTAGATTAAGCCAGTTTCAGGAAATTAGTGAGAGAATTAATCTGAAACCAAGGACATATTTACGGAGATCAGTACTAAGGAATGTCCCGAATCTTATACCACTTAGAGTCAAAGTCAAATACAATTCATCATGGATTGGTCACGGATTTCCAACGTTCGGCCAAGATATCTTTAATCCAAACGAGCAGCAGAGAGGCACCCCTGCCTCGGGTGAAATTGAAATTATTATTCACATCGAAAACAATTAAACCTTTACATGCTGTAAAAAAATATGACGGACAGCAGCCTTTTTGACCATCTGTCACATTTTTAAATTATCTTACTATTTCAAAGCTTTAATCTATATTTTTAGCTCTTTTCTTTATCTGGCATATATCTTGATTCAGAACATTCGCCGCACATCGCACGCCGGATAAAACGGTCTCACAGGAGCCATTGATATTATGCACGAACCTCAGCTGATTGATGCATTTCTTACGGAAAAACTGGGTAATCTTCGTTCAAACCGTCAACAAGAGATACAGCCAATAACCTTTAAACCATTTAGGGAGACTTTGCAGATGAAACTTTTATTTGTCGATGATGAGAAAGCCTTTCTGGACACCCTGATCAAACGGCTTGAAAAACGAGAACTTAAAGCAGATGCCGTTTATGACGGGCTGTCAGCCATAAGCTTTCTGTCAGAAAACACCAACACGGATGTGGTGGTCCTTGACGTGAAGATGCCCGGCATGGACGGACTTGAAACGCTCCAGGCCATTAAAAATTCAAATCCTCTGGTGGAAGTAATCATGCTCACGGGCCATGCCACAGTGGAAAACGCCATTGAAGGGATGAAACGCGGCGCATTCGACTACCTGATGAAGCCCTGCAATCTTGAGGAACTCATCCGCAAGATTGAAAAGGCGGCAACCAAAAAATTTAAACATGAGGAGAAGATCATGGAGGCCAGGACCAGAGAAATCATAGGTCACATGGTTTAGGTAGTTGAAAGAATTAATGGAAAAAATCAGCCTGGCAAAGCAGGCTAAAAACAAACAAAAGGGAGAAACAAACCAATGATACTCAAATCAAGCGGATTCAAACTGGCGGTAGCAGTGTTGATCGGTGTAATCGTGTTTATTCTGCCCAGACCGGAAGGAACAAAATTTAAACTTTCCGGTACCGGGGCAGACCAGTTAAGTCAGTCAGTTTCAGAATATTTTTCAACCCAGCAGACTGCACCGGGCAAGCCCCTTATTCTGACGGCCAAGGCCCCTGGCGTTGAGCAGGCCCGGGCAAAATACCTTGCCGACCAGGCCAAGGAAATGGGCCTTTCAGAAGTTAAAGTGGATTATGTGGACGGGATGCCCCCCAAAGCCAAACGGTTTTTAGCCGTGCTTGCGGTGCTGGTTGTCCTGTTTGTGGTGGAGCCCATTCCCCTTGAAATCACGGCAGTGCTCATTGGCGCTTCCCTTGTGATGCTGGGCCTTACCGATGTAAAAGGGGCTTGGGCGCCCTACATGCATCCTGTTGTTATTTTCATCATGTGCTGCCTGATCTTTGCCATTGCCCTGGACAAGGTGGGGCTGACAAAACGCTTAGGTTATTTTATTATCAAAAAGGCAGGCAATTCCGTGACCCGCTTCACCTTTATCATTGCCGTGGGCCTAGGTTTTGCATCTGCTTTCATGCACGATGCAGCCGCCTGTGCCATCGGTATTGTCACCATGCTGCCCCTGATGCGGGCCGTGGGCGTTGAACCACATAGCAATACGGCCAAATTCATGATGCTCTCCCTGCCCTTTGCCTGCTCCTGCGGCGGCATGGGCTCCCTAATAGGCGGTGGCCGGTGCATGGTGTCCGCTGCATTTTTAAAAGAGTTCACCGGACTTGAGATCACATTTTTTGACTGGATCAAATATTGTATGCCTGCAGCTATCATCTGTGTGCCTGCCGTTGTATTCATTGTCTACCTGATCTACCGGCCGGACCCCAATATCAAGCTGCCGGCTTTTGATGAGGATCTGGGCCCCATGACAGCAGACGAGAAAAAAGCATTGATTATTATTGCCGTCGCCTTTGTATCGTGGCTCACCAAGAGCATCCACGGTATCGACTATTCCGTCACCGGTATGGTGGGCGTGGCCGGTCTGGTATTGTTCGGCGTGCTTAACTGGCGGGACATTAACGACAACCTGGAGTGGGGCACGGCCCTGTTTATCTTTGGCGGCGGCATTTCCCTGGGCCTTGCCATGGGATATTCCGGGGCAGCGGATTATTTTGCAAACCTGTTCTTCCCGCTGATTGAGGGCAAAGGATGGCTGGTGCTCTTTGTGGGTGTGGGCGTGTTCGGGGCCCTTGTGACCAATGCCATGGCCAATGTGGCGGCAGCGGCTTTAATTTTGCCCATTGTTATCCCCATGGCCCAGCTTGAAGGGGTCAACCCGACCATCCTGGCCCTGTGCCTTGGTATGGCCACATCCTTTGCCATGCTTCTTGTAATCGGCTGTCCGCCCAATGCCATTGCCTATTCATACAAATACTTCAAGTCCTCGGACCTGACCAAGCTGGGCCTTGTGACCACACCAACCCTGCTTCTGATACTGGTGGGCGTGGTATGCACCTGGTGGAAGTTTTTGGGTCTAATATAGGAGACATCTGCTGAACCCGATGCAAATCAATAAATTTTTAAGGAGAAAAACCCATGATAAAAATACCGGTAAAAATCTTGATCGTTGATGATGAAAAAGATTTTGTAGAGATGTTTTCCCTGCGCCTGACCGGGCAGGGGGAAAAGGTATCTACCGCCTATTCAGGACAAGAGGCCCTTGATCTGCTTGAAAAAACTCAGATCGACGTGGTGATCCTGGATATCCGCATGCCCGGCATGGACGGCATAGAGACCTTGAAAAAAATCAAGGCAAGTCATCCCCTGGTGGAAGTAATCATGCTCACCGGGCACGGGTCCACGGAAACCGCTGTGGAAGGTATGAAGGCAGGCGCCTTTGATTACCTGATGAAACCGGCGGATTTTGAGGATATCAGTAAAAAACTGGCCAATGCCTGGAACCGCAAGGAGGATCAGGAAGAACGCATCCGCAAGGCTGAAGCCCGGCTGCTCCTGCGGCGCACC
>QKDP01000247.1 GCA_003252055.1 Desulfobacter postgatei
GGATCCAGTTTGGCCGCTCAACCAGCTGCTTTTACCGTGCGGGTTAAAAAAACCTGTTCCGGTTTATCCATTATTCGGCATCCTTCCGATGGCTAAGTAAAAATCTTCGCCTACAAGGCATGGTGTCTGGCCAGGGGTGAAGGCATACATATAGTATGTCGAACGTCTGGTCAGGCGCCATAACGCAGTAGGCGGAGACTTTTTATGACGCCATCAAGTTTTAAGTGCAATCACTGCTGCAAAGCGTCCGGTGACCTTGTTTGCCCTGAAAGAGTAAAACAGATCCGTATGGCACCGGGTGCAAAGCCCCATGGTTTCAATATGTTCATCCAACACACCCTGGGCCCCAAGCTGGTCCCGGGAAATCTGCCAGAAATCAAAATAGGGGCGGTCCTTCTCTTTATATTGCCACAATGCCCTGGAAATTTCATGCTCATAATTAATAAATTGTGCGCAGCAGGGGCCAAGGGAGGGGGAAATGCCCGCCCGGATGGTTGCAGGGGTGCATCCGAACTGTGTGACCATGGTATCGATGCAGCGGCCTATAATATCCGCCACACTGCCCCGCCAGCCGGCATGGACATTGGCAATCACCTCTTTTTCCGGGTCGTACAGGATTACGGCCTGGCAGTCTGCCACCTGGATCACAAGCCCCAAATTTTTAAGGTTGGTCACAGCGGCATCCGCTTTAAATATTTTAGAAGGTGCCGTCCCCTGCCCTTTAAAGACAGCGCCTGCCGCATCTTTTTCTGATTTGATCACAGCAATGTCAGTGCCGTGCACTTGATTTAAAAACAGCACCCGGGGCAAATCCAGCGACGACAGCATCCGGATTCTGTTCCGGTTTACAATATCAGGGTCGTCTCCAGTACTCAATCCGACATTCAATCCTAGAAAGGGACCTTTACTGTATCCGCCGGCCCTGGAGAAAACACCATGGACCAGACCGGGGAAATTATTCAGATTTTCAAATGTCAAAGGCCTGGGCACCGCCATAAAATCTTTGTCCAATGCGTTCTATGATTTTTGATGTGGAGATATCTTCTTCAAAAGCCACGCGTGCCACGCGCCCGCCGCATTCCTTGACAAACCTGGCCCCAATGATTTGATCCTCGGGCCAGTCCGCCCCCTTGACCAGAACATGGGGAACAATGCTCCGGATCAGCTCCCCCGGATCAGGTTCATCGAACAGCACCACATGGTCCACACAGCCCAGGGCCGCCACAACCCGGGCCCGCTGCGCCTGGCAGATCACCGGTCGAAGATCGCCTTTGATCCGCCGGACCGACGCATCGGAGTTCAACCCCAGGACGAGCACATCTCCGAATGATTTTGCTTTTTCAAGGTAGGCCACATGGCCTGCATGGAGAATATCAAAACAGCCGTTGGTAAACACAACGGTCCGGCCAAGGGTTGTGTATTCATGGGACAGACGGCGCATCTCATCCAGGGTGACAATTTTATTATCCATACCTGTCAGCGTGGGCTCCTCTTGATCAAACCCTGGCATATAACGTATTGTGTTTCCATTAATGCTTGATCATATCAGCGATCTGGAACGCCACTTCCAGACTCTGCTCCGCATTGAGTCGCGGGTCACAAGTGGTATCATATCGACTGTGAAGCTCTTCACTGACAATATTCCTGGCACCGCCGACACATTCGGTTACATTTTTACCGGTCATTTCAAGATGAACGCCGCCGGGAATCGTTCCTTCTGCCCAGTGAATTTCAAAAAACCGGGTAATCTCCCTTAAAATATCATTAAAATCCCGGGTCTTGTGTCCAGATTCCGATGTATAGGTATTGGCATGCATGGGGTCGCAGTTCCACACAATATGATACCCCTCTTTTCTGATCTCCCGAAGCAGAGGGGGCAGCTTGTTTTCAATATTGTCACAGCCCATCCGGGTGATCAGGGTCAATCTTCCGGGTTCATTTTCAGGGTTAAGGATTTCAATGAGCTGCTTGATATTATCAATATCATGGTCGGGGCCGATTTTAACCCCGATGGGATTGAGTACCCCCTTTAGAAATTCGACATGGGCGCCGTCCACCTGCCGGGTTCTCTCTCCAATCCAAAGCATGTGGGCGGAACAGTCATACCACCCCCCGGTGATGGAATCAATCCGGGTCAACGCCTCTTCGTAAGGCAGTAAAAGGGCTTCGTGGGAGGTAAAAAACTGCGTTTGATTGACCTGGGAAATATCCATGGGAATCCCGATGGTATTCATAAACTTAATGGCCTGGTCAATCTGCCTGGCCAGACGGTCATAAGACCGCCCCATGGGGGATTGGGCCACAAACTCCTGGTTCCAGGCCTGCACTCTGTGTAGGGCTGCGAACCCGCCCCGGGTAAATGCCCGCAACAGGTTCAGGGTGGATGCTGCCATATAATACCCTTTCAGCATGTAGCCAGGATTCGGGGTTCGCGCGTTGATGGAAAATTCGCTTTTGTTGACCATGTCCCCACGATATGACGGCAGTTCAACACCGTCTATGGTTTCCGTATCCGACGAACGGGGCTTGGCAAACTGACCGGCAATCCGGCCCACTTTTATGGTTGGCTTTCCACCGGCATAGGTCATCACAACCGCCATCTGCAGCAAAACTTTCAAGGTTTCCCTGATGGTGGGTGCCGTAACTTCGGAAAAATCTTCGGAACAATCCCCGCCCTGGAGCAGAAAGGCTTCCCCTTTTGAGGCCTTGGCCAGCAGGTCTTTTAATGTCCTGATTTCTCCTGCAAAAACCAGGGGCGGCAGTAACGCCAACTCTTTAGTGACTTTTTCCAGCGCTTTTTGATCCGGCCAGTTGGGTTGCTGAAGAGCCGTATAATTTTTCCAGCTTGATTTTGTCCATCCGTTTTGATTTGTCATGGTCTATACCGTCTTGTCCTTTTTTACAATTTTTCCTTTGTCATCCATCAATAAATCATATCCTGCAATTTAGAATGTTTATTCCGAAATTGCAAAGTATACAGCCAAAAAAATTCTCATCAAGGCATGGGATCAATGTCTTTACAAAGAAAAAACGGGCTGCAGATTTCAAAACCTGCAGCCCGTTATAATTCAGGCAGCTGTTATATGTATGTTTTTTAGTTTAGAATGCGATTGCCCAGGAAGCACCAAAGTAAAGGGTTTCGTCTTGGCCACTTTCAATCTGGTCAATCATGCCCACTTCAGGAGTAATGGTGACACCCGGGGCCAAGGTAATGGCGGCCTGCAGATAGTAGGCCTGAGCCTCATCTTCATTATTTACATGATCATAATCATATTCGTCATGGATATAACCATAACCGGCTTCAAGAGTAAGCATGTCACTAACGGCAAAAGTTAAACCAATGGTACCGCCCATGGATTCACAATCCACCACTTCTGAATCATCAACAAGGAACCCGGCTTGGCCTCCGAATGCAGTTGCAGTCCCAGCACCCAGATTAAGAAGGTTTTCACCCCATACACCGGTAGCAAAAACACCTACTGCGCCAAAATTCAACTTACCACCAAGGGCAACGGCGTAGGAATCAACATCTTCTTCAGCACTATGATAACGGACTTTAACTGTGTTATAACCACCGGCAATCTGAACCTCGCCCATATCAAATGTTGCTTTGTAGGCTGCAGCAATCATGGGTATTACAGCTTGAGTTTCATAGCCCACGCTTACGCACTCAGTACCATCGACGACCCAAACCGTCTGATCATACGCCTGCCATTTGTGGGGGAATCCAAAGAAGCCGGTGGGAATGATGGTCTCGGTCTCGGTGTGGCCGATCTCGGTTTCTTCACAAGCATCAGCATCTTTTTCAGGATTAATAATAGCAAGGGAGAAACCACCAAAGGTCAGCATGACTTCAGGGTGTTCATTGTTATCGAAATCACCAAATCCGGCGAGGCCAAGATATTCACCCGTATCATTATTAGGGACCACCTGATTAGAATACGTAACAGCGATCGGGGTAACAGTTTTACCAACTGTCAGGGCACCGGGACCAAAATTCCATACACCATAGAGGTGACGAACATCGGCAGAACCATTGCGTGCACCATATTCAAAACGGGCGGACAGTTCATCGGAAACTATTACATAGGCCCCAACAGCTGAATCTGCATAGAGGCTTTCACTGTACTGGGTATCATCGGCAAGGCCATCATCATCTTGATCAACAAGATCATGGTCGGACCAGCCGGTCCAAACCTTGGCGTTCCCGTAAAAATTCCACTGTGCTGCATAAGCAGACCCTGCCATCAGCGCAAGCGCCAAAGCAGCTACAATAATTTTTTTCATCTTTTTCTCCTTTTTAAGATTTTTTTACTGCCTGAAATTCCAGCACCCTGTCTTCCTTTTAAAAACAGGACACCAGATTAGTTTTCCTTTTAATGCGGTTCTAATACGTTTGTCAATTGTTTTTTTAAATGTTCCACGCATTATTTCAATTTATAGGAAATAATGTTCGACGTTTGATCCTTGGCCAGGATGGCAATCTTGGACCGGGTCACCACGGAAATTACCAGCTCTTCTATGCCGTCATTGTCTATATCGGCGATATCAAAATCAGAGACCCAGCCCTGCAACGGCACGGTCTGGAATACCGGGGCAAGGGCGATACCGTTCCAGGACATGACGTCAACACGCCCCTCCTTGAACCGTTTGATCCGGCCGAGGGCCCCGCCGCCAACCTCATTATTTGTAATAACAAAAACTTTTTCTTTTTGGTCCTCTCCCACGGGATGAAATTTGATTCTGGGATTAAAATATTCCCGCTCCCGGAACGTTATGTCTCCACCCTGGGCTCCTGTAAACCAATAATTATTGGTCTTCCCGTATTGTTCCGTACTCTCCCATTCATCTGACCCGGTATCGCTGATGAGCACCAGACGATGATGCTGGTTAATGCTTAAAAATTCATCACCACTGTCTTTGCGGACCGGTCCCCGGGCCAGGGCAAGCACGGATGTGCCCCTGGGCATACGGATGGCTTTCTCTTCCCGGTAGGTGTCATTGGCCGGGCTCATGATGTAGATTGTTCCGGCATATGGGCCCCTGCCTTTTTCCTGGGCATAGAGCACGGGATTGCCGTCCGCAGAGTCAATCACACGAAAATAGTAAGGCAGGCCATCCTGAAGCGTTACATAGGATGAACCATTATATTCCACCACAAAGGAAGAAAGGGTTTCCCTGTTTATGGTCATGGCAGTGACAAAGATTTCCGGGTATCCGTTGCCGTTAATATCCGCCACATCCAGTCCGATAATTCTCAGATAAGATGCATAATCCAGGTGGGTTTCCTCGGTGAACAGGCTGCCCTCAAGATGGTGAATCTGAAGTGCGGAATCCGTTGCGGTAACAACCTGGAGACGGCCGTCTTTGTTCAGATCGCCGGTGGCCATGGCCCGGATCACGTCATCCGTCTTAAGATGGGTGGTGAATCCCTGGCTTGCCTGCATGGCCATCATGCCGCCGCCGTAGAGGCCGGCACCGCCGGCGTACTGCAACCCCCCGAGGGTCGGCGTCTCTTCCTGGGGCCGGGCATACAGTTTGTTATCTATATTGCGGTTGAACACCTTCATATTGATATCACCGGCAAAGGAGTTTACCAAAGGGATGACATCGCCCATGGCATTACTCTGTTCAAAAAAGGCAAGGGTTTTCTTCTGCCCTGTAACATCCACCATGGAGGCATCCAGACTGAGGCTTTCCCCATAATGGGTAAGGCTGCCGAAAAGAATGTAATCCACACCCATCTGTGCGCCCAGATCCCGGGCGGAACTTTCATTGAAACTGCCTTTCACAAGGCCGCTTGCTTTTGCATCGGCCAATGCCTTATCAACGGTTTCCCGGTCCAGGACATTCACTTTCCCGGCATCGGAAAGCCTTGAGGAAAGCATTGAGAACAATCCGTTTTGCAGGAAACCAAGATCCTGGGAGGAATTCATTTCAAAGGGAAAGACAGCCACGGTTTTGATTTCACTGCACAATCCCGTACCGGCTGCTGCCCAGAAAGCAAAAAGAATCAAAACAGCAACAACTGTTCTGAAAACAAAAATGGTTTGCATGAATTTTCGCATGGGTTTTCCTTACACTCCTGTCAGGTTAAACATGATGCCGGGCCAATGTAATAAACTTAAGCATTGATGCCGAGTCTTAGAAAAAGATTTATATCCCATCCCCCGGTCTCATACAAGTCTTTTAAACAGCTTTTCAAGAGTGCGGGCATCAAATGACACAAAAACGGGGCGTCCATGGGGGCAGTGCATGGGATTTTCACAGGTAAACAACTGTTCCACAAGCGCTGTCATTTCCTTCAGTGACATGGCCTGTCCGCCCCGCACAGAGCGGTGACAGGCCATGGTGGCCAGGGCATCTTCAAGCCAGTCATCTTGAAGACCCGTACCGTTGGCATGGCTGATTTTTTCCACCATTTCCACCACCATGGGCCCCACATCCTTTTCCTCCACCAGCACAGGCACTGCTTTTATGATAAATGATGTCCCGCCAAAGGGTTCAACCCCAATGCCCAGACCAGCCAGGTCCGCCATGATGGATTCAAGGACCAAGGCTTCCTTGTGGCTCAGTTCCAGGACTTCGGGAACCGCCAGGGACTGGCTCTGGACATCCATATGCCGGTAACGGTTTAAAAGCTGCTCAAAAACAATACGCTCATGGGCGGCATGCTGGTCCACCAGTATTAAATGGTTATCCTTTTCCACTACAATATAAATATTAAGCGCCTGGCCGATCACCCGGACCCCGGACCGGGTGGCCTGAAACGGTGCCGGCGCCGAAGGAGGGATTGCGACGCCCGGATCTGGCACTTGATTTTCATGCACTGCCTGGGGAGCGCCTATATTTTTTTTTGTTTCCACAACTGAATTCCGCGATTTCACTTCAGATTCTGCAACCTGCAAAGATTCAGAAGGGTGATCAGCATACGTATACACAGGGGGTGCCTGCAGGGCACCCGCCTTTTCAAACAGATCAGGCGTCGAGATTTTTCCGGCCGGGGATGCGGATTTCAATGCAGCCCGGACAGGCGCTGGGGGTTCCTTTTTCTCAGGGATGAAGGCCCTGGCATAGGACAATTTATCCTTCTGGCCACGGGATAACGCGTTTGCTACGGCAAGGGACAAGGCTTGGTATACGGGGCCGGGGGTAATAAATTTAATTTCACGTTTCGTCGGGTGCACGTTGACGTCAACCTGGTCGCAGGGCAGTGCCACGCACACCGCCCCCACAGGATACCGCCCCTTCATGATCCTGCCCCGGTACCCCTGGAACATGGCGGAGATCAGCCCTCTGTCATACACAAGGCGCTGGTTGACGAAAAGAAAAATCCGGTTGGCCGTACTGCGGGTAACACCGGGATTGGCACACACCCCGCGGATACATAGCCCCGGCAGAGCACTATCCCCGCCTTCTCCCGTCTCAGGCCACTGCATTTCGTACAGATGATCTGCCACCTCTTTACCCAACACCATCTGAGCCCGCTGAAAAAGGGTCTGACCCGGGGGGTAACTTTTAACGGACCTGCGGTTGACCACAAGGCGGAACCCCACCCCGGGATTTCCCATGGCAAGACCGGCTAAGGCATCGGCAATATGGCCGGCCTCGGTATTTTCGCTTTTTAAAAACTTTCTGCGGGCAGGGGTGTTGAAAAACAACTGCCGGACTTCCACCATGGTGCCGGCAGGCGCGCCGGTATCTGTTACCCCGGACAACTTGCCACCATTCATATCCACCCGGGTACCGGTGGCGTTGTCCTTTGTACGGGACACAAAACTGAATTTTGATACAGATGCAATGGACGGCAGGGCCTCGCCCCTGAACCCGAATGTGGAGATGGAAAACAGGTCTTCCTTGGTGTAGATCTTGGACGTGGCATACCGCTCCAGCGCCAGCACCGCCTCATCCCGGGAAAGTCCGCACCCGTTGTCCGAAACACGGATTAAGGTTTTACCGCCGTTTTCAATCTCCACAATTATCCTATCCGCCCCTGCATCCATGGCGTTTTCCACCAGTTCCTTAACCACGGAAACCGGCCGCTGGACAACTTCGCCGGCCGCAATCTGGTTGGAAAGGATATCAGGAAGAATGCGGATTCTGCTCATGAAGGCGTATCCGGGTTTTCCTTTACAAAACGCAGCAGAAATTCGCTGTCTTTTGGACTTAAATCAAATTGCAGACAAGCATCATCAACCAGTTTATTCACATTCAGGTCCGGCTGGGCGCCTCTTTTTTCAGACACCCATGCAATCGCTTTTTTAAGGGCATCGCCCTTGGGCATGATAGTGGACATGTTAACCTTCCTTTTC